>NZ_JBHWLC010000004.1:151005-204534 GCF_042730635.1 Streptomyces sp. NPDC059917 | reverse complement strand
CGCCGCCCGCCCAGTCGCGCTCGAACCACAGCACCGAGGTGCCGAGCACCCCGCGCCGGGCGAGGGCCTCGCGGACCCCCGGTGCCACGGTCCCGAGGTCCTCGCCGACGACCGGCGCCCCGGCCCGGTGGGCCTCCAGCACCAGGACCGCGAGCATGGCCTCGCCGTCGTACGAGACGTACGTGCCCTCCGCGGGCGGGGTGCCCCGGGGGATCCACCAGAGCCGGAACAGGCCCATGACGTGGTCGATCCGCAACGCCCCGGCATAGCGGAACACCCCGCGCAGCAGGTCCCGCAGGGGCGCGTAGCCCGAGGCGGCGAGCCGGTCGGGGCGCCACGGCGGCAGCCCCCAGTCCTGCCCGCGCGCGTTGAACGCGTCGGGCGGGGCCCCGACGCAGGCCCCGGTGGCGTACGTACCGGGCGCGGCCCGCACGTCGGCGCCCTCGGGGTGCGCCCCGACCGCGAGGTCGTGGACGATGCCCACCGACATCCCCGCCTCCCGCGCCCCGTGCTGGGCGGCGGCGAGCTGCGCGTCGGTCAGCCAGGCCAGCCAGCCGTGGAAGGCCAGCTCCGCGGGCCCGGCCGAGGCGTCCGCGGGCCAGGCCGAGGGGTCGGCCCCGTACCGCTCCGCCAGTGCGCACCACTCGGCGTGCCCGGCCAGCGCGGGCCCGCCCTCCGCGCGGAAGCGCTCCAGGGCGGCTTCGCGGTCCGCCCCGCGCGGGACGGCGTACAACAGCTCCAGGGCGGCCCGCTTGAGGGCCCACACCGCGTCCCGGTCGATCAGGGCGTCCTTCTCCAGCACCAGGCGGCGCAGCCGCGCGCCGCGTGCGGCCAGCTCGGCCAGGGCCACCCGGTCCGGGCAGGCGGCGTACTCGGGGAGGTCCTCGATCCGCAGGTGCACCGGGTCGGGGAAGCGGCGCGAGGAGGGGCGGTAGGGCGAGGGGTCGGTCGGCGTGCCGGGGACCGCCGCGTGCAGCGGGTTGACCTGGACGAAGCCGGCGCCGTGGGTGCGCGCGGCCCAGCGCGCGAGCCGCGCGAGGTCCCCGAGGTCGCCCATGCCCCAGGAGTCCTCGGACAGCAGCGAATAGAGCTGCACGAGCAGCCCGTGGGCGCGCTCCGGCGCGGCCGGCGCCCGGTCCGGGGCCACGATCAAGGTGGCCGCGCCGGTCCGCCCGTCGGGCCGGGTCACGCTGATCCGGTGCACCCCCAGCGGCAGCCCGGCGGCCGGGAGCGGCCCCCGCGGACCGGTCTCCCAGACCAGCGGTTCGCCCGCACTCCCCTCCTCCGCCTCCGGCACCAGCCGGACCTCGGTGCCCGGCGGCAGCGCGACGAGGGCGGCGGGGGGCTCGGCGCCCGCCCAGTGCACCAGGGTGACCGGCAGCAGGCGCTCGGCCGCCTCCCGCTCGGCGCGCGCGAGCGCGGCCCGTACCGCCTGCGGGGTTCCGGCGTCGACGCCCAGCAGCCCGAGCACGGCCACGACCGTCCGCTCCGGCACCTGGACCGTGACGCCCTCGGAGGGGTGGTAGGAGGTGGCGACCCCGTGGTGGGCGGCGAGCCGGGCCAGGTCCATGCGTATCCCTCGGCTAACCCGCGGCGGCGGCGGGGGTGGTCGGCTCGCTGGTCAGCGGAGCCTCGTCGGTGAGCGGCGGTTCGCTGGTGAGCGGCGCGTGCGCGGTGTCGGCGAGCGGGGACTCGCTGGTCAGCGGGCCGGCGGCGGCGCCCTCGATCACGGAGAGCCGCCGGGGCAGGTGGGCGAGCAGGGGTACGGCGGCCACGGCGGGGGCCGGTCTGGAGCGGGCGGGGCGGGCGGGCTGGTGGGCGGGGCGGGCGTTCACGGCGACTCCTCGCATGGCTGACGACGCGCGGGCGGGACCCGTTACGGGGAACACCGCAGCCCTACCCATCCGGCGGTGCCGCATTCCCGGCGGTTCCGGTCAGAACGCCCGCCTCCGGCGGAACCCGAGCCTCCGCCCCGCGGCCGGCCGGGCGGGGCCCTGCGCCCCGCTCCCGCGGCACGGCGCACTGGAGCCCGGACGGGCGCGCGGACCGCACCGCACGCCCCCGGGATCGCACCAACCGCCGGGTCTCAGGACACCGCCGCGCCGATGCGGGCCGGGTCGGAGGCGGCCACGCCGATGCGGTCGAGCGCGTCGGCGGCCCCGTACGGCTGGAGGTAGGGCATCCAGCACGGGTCCCGGTGCCCGGTGCCGATGATCCGCCAGGCCAGTCCCGACGGCGGGGCGGGCTGGTGGCGCAGCCGCCAGCCCAGTTCCAGCAGGTGCCGGTCGGCCTTGACGTGGTTGCAGCGGCGGCACGCGGCGACGACGTTGTCCCAGGCGTGCTGACCGCCCCGGCTGCGCGGGATGACGTGGTCGACGCTGGTGGCGACGGCACCGCAGTACATGCAGCGCCCGCCGTCACGGGCGAAGAGCGCGCGCCGGGTGAGGGGAACGGGCCCCCGGTAGGGGACCCGCACAAATCGCTTGAGCCTGACCACGCTGGGCGCGGGGACGGCCCTCGTCGAGCTGTGCAGGAAGGCGCCGGATTCCTCCAGGGAGACCGCTTTGTTCTCCAGGACGAGGACCAGCGCACGGCGGAGCGGTACGACGCCGAGGGGCTCGTACGACGCATTGAGGACCAGGACGTGCGGCACGGACTGCCTCCTTGTACGCCGGCGGCGCGTGGCTCGCGCCGGGACGATCTGCCTTCCAGTCTCTCCTCACCGCTGGTCGAAGCGCCACCACGCGCCCGTAACGGGTCGGAGGTGTTTTCGCCCACATCGGCGGCACACCGGCGACGCACCGGCGGCACACCGGCCGTACGGGGACACCGTCGCGACGTGAGTCCCCTCTCTCCCCGGAACACGGCAACGGGGACACGGGGATTGCCCCGTTAGTGTGGTTGGTCTGCCCGCGCATCCGCCCCGGACCCCGTCCGGGGGTGTCCTCGCCGGGCGGACCGCTACGCCTGGAGGTTCCTGCCGTGCCCTGGCCCGCCGCCCCGTACACGCCGGCCGACGACGTACCCGTCGTGCCCCGCAACACCGAGGAAGCAACCCAGAGCGTCAACAACGCCGCCGGTTTCATCCAGGACAACTGGGCCGACTGGTTGTTCCTCGGCCTGAAGATCCTGCTGATCATCGTGATAGCGGCGGCGCTGCGCTCGGTGGTCCGCAAGTCGCTGACCAAGCTCATAGGCCGGATGAACCGCGGCGCGGAGGCCGTCGAGGGCACGGCCCTGGGCGGGCTGCTGGTCAACGCCGAGCGCCGGCGCCAGCGCTCCGAGGCGATCGGGTCGGTGCTGCGCTCGGTGGCGTCCTTCCTGATCCTGGGCACGGCCGGGCTGATGGTGCTCGGCGCCCTCGACATCAACCTCGGCCCGCTGCTGGCCAGCGCCGGTGTGGCCGGTGTGGCGATCGGTTTCGGCGCCCGGAACCTGGTGACGGACTTCCTGTCCGGCGTCTTCATGATCCTTGAGGACCAGTACGGCGTCGGGGACAAGATCGACGCGGGCGTGGCCTCCGGCGAGGTCGTCGAGGTGGGCCTGCGGGTCACCAAGCTGCGCGGGGACAACGGAGAGATCTGGTACGTCCGCAACGGCGAGATCAAGCGCATCGGCAACCTCAGCCAGGGCTGGTCGACGGCGGCCGTGGCCGTCCAGGTCAAGCCGTCCGAGAGCATGGGCCGCATCCGCGAGGCGATCCAGGCGGTCGCGGAGTCCATGGCGAAGGAGACGCCGTGGGACGAGCGGCTCTGGGGCCCGGTGGAGGTGCTGGGGCTGGACGAGGTGCTCCTCGCGTCGATGACCGTCAAGGTCTCCGCGAAGACCATGCCCGGCCAGCAGTTCTCGGTGGAGCGCGAGCTGCGCTGGCGGATCAAGGAAGCCTTCGACGACGCGGGCATCGGGATCGTCGGCGGACTGCCCGCGGCGGACGAGGAGGAGGCGGTGGACCCGTCGGCCGCCGTCGCCGCACCGTCCGCGCTGGCGAACCCGGCCTCGCCGCAGTCCATGGCCACCACCCCCATCCCGCCGCCCATCGGGCCGGGCATGCCCCGCATCACCAAGTAGGCGCGCCGGTCCGCGCGGCTCGCGCGGCCTTCCCGGCGCCGCGCCCACCGCCGCCCCCGCAGGTCGTTCCCCGCGGGGGCGGCGTCGTTCTCGCACCGCCATTGACATGGGCCGACAGCTGATAGGAAACTTACCTAACAGTTCACACCTGCGTCAGGGAGAGAACACCCCATGGCCAGCACCACCCCCGGAACCCCCAGCCTGCTGCGCGCGATGAACGACCGCGCCGCACTGGACCTGCTGCTGGCCCACGGCCCCCTGTCGCGGACCCGGATCGGCCGGCTCACCGGCCTCTCCAAGCCCACCGCCTCCCAGTTGCTGGCCCGGCTGGAAGCCCGGGGGCTGGTCGTGGCCACCGGCACCGCCACCGGACGCCCCGGACCCAACGCCCAGCTGTACGCGATCAACGCGCGAGCGGCCTACGCCGCCGGGCTGGACGTCACCCCGGGCCGCATCGTCGCCGCCGTCGCCGACCTCACCGGTGAGGTCGTGGGCAGCTGCGAGCTGCCCAACCCGGGCCCCGGCACCCCCGTGGTGGACCAGGTCACCCAGGCGCTCGGCGACGCCGTCAAGGCCGCCGGGCTCCAGCGCGGCGACGTCCACCGCCTGGTCATCGCCTCCCCCGGCTCCTTCGACCCGCGCACGGGGGTCCTGCGCTACGCCGACCACCTGCCCGGCTGGCACTCCCCCACCCTCCTGGAGGAGCTGGCGGCGGCGCTGCCCATGCCCGTCGAGTACGAGAACGACGTCAACCTCGCCGCCATCGCCGAGCAGCGACTGGGCGCGGCCCGCGGCCACGAGGACTTCGTCCTGCTGTGGAACGAGGAGGGCCTCGGCGCCGCCCTGGTGATCGCCGGACGGCTGCACCGCGGCTGGACCGGCGGCGCGGGCGAGGTCGGCTTCCTCCCGGTGCCCGGACGGCCCCTGGTGCGCCACGTGACCCGGGAGAACTCCGGGGGCTACCAGGAGCTGGCCGGCGTGGAGGTGCTGCCCGCGCTGGCCGCCGGGCTGGGCCTGGAGATGCCGTGGACGGAGCCGCTCGCGCCGGGCACTCCGGGGCACGCCGCCGAGGTGGCGAGCGCGGTGGCGCTGCTGGAGCGGGCCGCCGCCGAGCCCGTCGGAGCCCACCTGCGGCTGCTGGAGGCGTACGCCACGGCGCTCGCCACCGGTCTCGCCTCGCTGGTCTCCGTACTGGACCCCGAGATCGTGGTGCTCTCCGGCGCCGTGACCACCGCGGGCGGGGACCGGCTGCGCGAACTGATCGAGACCGAGCTCGCCGACCTCGCCCCGTCCCGGCCCCGGCTGGTCACCGGCGAGGTGCGCACGCGGCCCGTGCTGCGCGGCGCGCTGGAGAGCGCGCTCGCCGCCACCCGCGACGAGGTGTTCGACACCTCCCGCTGAGCCGCCCGCCCCGCCCCACCCCGCCCGACCGCGCCCCGCCGCGCCCCGCAGACCAACGGCTCCACCCGCTCCACCTGCCGCACCACCAGCGCTACCTGCCCCACCTGCCGCATCACCAGCACCACCTGCCGCACCGCCAGTTCCTCCCGCTCCTCCCGCTCCTCCCGCTTCTCCCGCTGGACCCCGACCGGACGTTCCCCGCGCAGAGAGAGACACCGCCATGCCCGGACGCACCCGCCGCCTCACCACCCTCGCGGCCGCACTCGCCGCGATATCCGCCCTCGCCACCGGGTGTACCGGGCAGAGCGGCGCCTCCTCCTCCGACGACCCGAACAAGGAGGTCACCCTCAACTTCTGGCACGGCTGGGTGGAGCCCCGCGAGGTCAAGGCCATCGAGGCCAACATCGAGCGGTTCGAGAAGGCGCACCCCAAGATCAAGGTCAAGGTCACCGGCAACATGACCGACGAGAAGATCAACCAGGCGCTGCGCGCGGGCGGCAGCAAGGCCCCGGACGTCGTCTCGTCCTTCAGCACCGACAGCGTCGGCAAGTTCTGCACCTCGCACGCCTTCGCGGACCTGAACCCCTTCCTCGCCAAGTCGGGCCTCGACAAGACCAAGATCTTCCCCAAGACCCTGCTGGAGTACACCCAGTTCAAGGGCAACCAGTGCACGCTGCCGCTGCTCAACGACGCCTACGGCCTCGTGTACAACAAGACCGCCTTCACCGCCGCCGGGATCACCGAACCCCCCAAGACCTGGAGCCAGTTCGTCGCGGACGCGCAGACGCTCACCAAGCAGAGCGGCGACAGCTACGAACAGCTCGGCCTGATGCCCACCTTCCACGGGTACGAGACCACCCCGATGCGGCTGGCCGCGCAGTGGAGCCCGACGTACTTCGGCGCCGACGGCAAGTCGAACCTGGCCAAGGACCCCGCCTTCACGAAGATGCTGAACGCGCAGAAGGACCTGGTCGCCAAGTTGGGCGGCTACGACAAGCTGGAGAAGTTCCGCACGACCTTCGGTGACGAGTGGAGCCCCGAACACCCCTTCCACAAGGGGCTGGTCGCCATGCAGATCGACGGCGAGTGGCGGGCCGCGATGGCGAAGGCGGCCGGGGCGAAGTTCGAGATCGCCACCGCGCCGCTGCCCGTGCCGGACGACCAGCTGGCCGACTACGGCAAGGGCTACCTGTCCGGCACCGTCATGGGCATCGCCGCCAAGAGCCCCAAGCAGACCGCCGCCTGGGAGCTGGTGAAGTTCATGACCACCGACACCGACGCGGTGGTGGCCTTCTCCAACGACATCCACAACATCCCCTCCACACTGGCCGCCCTGGACTCGCCGAAGCTCCAGATCACGCCGGAGTTCAAGACCTTCATCGACATCGCCAAGCACGCGAAGTCGAACACCACCCCGGCCCAAGCCGACGGCGGCACCTACCAGCTGACCTTCGCGGACTTCGCGTACGGGGTCGAGAAGGGCTCCGTGCCCGACCTCCAGGCCGGGCTCGCCAAGACCGACCAGCAGATCGACACGGACATCGCGAAGGCCGAGTAGTCCATGACGACCTTCACCCTGCGCGCGAAGCGGCGCCGCTCCGCGCTGCGGACCGCGGCCTTCATGTCCCCGTGGCTGATCGGGTTCGCGGTCTTCTTCGCCTACCCGCTGCTGTCCACCGTGTACTTCTCCTTCATGCAGTACGACGGCTTCCGCCCGCCGGTCTTCAACGGCCTGGCCAACTGGTCGTACGTCTTCACCAAGTCCCCGATGTTCTGGCCGGCGATGCGCAACACGCTGTGGCTGGTCGTGATCATGGTGACCTGCCGGGTGGCCTTCGGACTCGGCGTCGGCCTGCTCATCACGAAGATCAAGACGGGGACCGGGGTCTTCCGCACCCTCTTCTACCTGCCCTACCTGGCCCCGCCGGTCGCCGCGACCCTCGGCTTCGTCTTCCTGCTCAACCCCGGCACCGGGCCGGTCAACACGGTGCTGGAGGCCATCGGGCTGCCCGGGCCGGGCTGGTTCACCGACGCCGACTGGTCCAAGCCCGCGCTGACCGCGCTGGCGCTGTGGGGGGTGGGCGACCTGATGGTGATCTTCATGGCCGCGCTGCTCGACGTACCGAGGGAGCAGTACGAGGCCGCGGAGCTGGACGGGGCCGGGTCCTGGGCGCGGTTCCGGCACATCACCCTGCCGAACATCTCCCCGATCATCCTGTTCGCGGTGGTCACCGGGGTCATCCAGGCCATGCAGTACTACACGCAGCCGCTGATCGCGGGGAAGGTGGCGGCCGGCGTGATCGGCGGCTCGGGCCAGCAGTTCGAGCCCGGCTACCCGGAGAAGTCCACGCTGACCCTGCCCCAGCTCGTCTACAACCTCGGATTCCAGCGCTTCGACTACGGCACCGCCTGTGTGATCGCGCTCGTCCTCTTCGCCCTGTCCATGGCCTTCACCGCGCTCCTGATGCGGCGCCGTGGCGGACTGATCGGAAGCGGTGACTGAGATGGCCGTGACCACCGGCACGACCGTGCCCCCGAAGACGGCCCCGCCCGCCGCGCCGACCGGTCAGGCGACGGCCCGCCACCGCCGCAACGAGGTGCTGCACTGGGTCGCGGTCCACTCCCTCGGGGTGGCCGCCGCGCTCTTCTTCGTCCTCCCCTTCGTCTTCCTCTTCCTCACCTCGGTGATGAGCAACCAGCAGGCGCTCACCCGCGACCTGTGGCCGCACACCTGGGAGTGGGGCAACTACGCGAAGGTGTGGCACACCCCCGGGTTCCTCCTGTGGTGGCGCAACACCCTGCTCTACGCCGGGCTCGGAACGCTGCTGACCGTGGTGTCCTCGGTGCCCGTCGCCTACGCCCTCGCCAAGTTCCGCTTCCGCGGCCGGCGGCTCTCGCTGCTGCTGGTGATCTCGATGATGATGCTGCCGCCGCAGGTGGTGGTCATCCCGATGTACCTGTTCTGGGCCAAGCAGCTCGACCTGTCCGGGACGTTGTGGCCGCTGATCATCCCGATGGCCTTCGGGGACGCCTTCTCCATCTTCCTGCTCCGCCAGTTCCTGCTGACCATCCCGGACGAGTACCTGGACGCGGCGCGGGTCGACGGCTGCGGGGAGCTGCGGACGCTGCTGCGGGTCGTACTGCCCATGGCCAAGCCCGGCATCGCCGCCGTCGCGCTGTTCCAGTTCTTCGCCGCTTGGAACGACTACTTCGGCCCGCAGATCTACGCCTCCGACAACCCGGCCGCCTGGACCCTCAGTTACGGACTGGAGTCCTTCAAGGGCGCGCACCACACCAACTGGAACCTGACCATGGCCGCGACCGTGCTGGTCATGGCCCCGGTGATCGTCCTCTTCTTCTTCGCCCAGAAGGCGTTCGTCGAGGGCGTCACCCTGACCGGAGTGAAAGGCTAGGAAACATGAAACTCGCAGTAGTGGGTGGCGGTTCCACTTACACCCCCGAACTGATCGACGGCTTCGCCCGGTTGCGCGACACCCTGCCGATCAGCGAGCTGGTGCTGATCGACCCCGCGGCCGACCGGCTGGAGCTCGTCGGCGGGCTGGCGCGGCGGATCTTCGCCCGCCAGGGCCACCCCGGGTCGATCACCACGACCTCCGACCTGGACGCCGGGGTCGCGGACGCCGACGCCGTCCTGCTCCAGCTGCGCGTGGGCGGACAGGCCGCCCGGCAGCAGGACGAGACCTGGCCGCTGGAGTGCGGCTGCGTGGGCCAGGAGACCACCGGCGCGGGCGGGCTCGCCAAGGCGCTGCGCACCGTTCCGGTCGTCCTCGACATCGCCGAGCGGGTCCGGCGCACCAACCCGAACGCCTGGATCATCGACTTCACCAACCCCGTCGGGATCGTCACCCGCGCCCTGCTCCGGGCCGGGCACAAGGCGGTCGGCCTGTGCAACGTCGCGATCACCCTCCAGCGGCAGTTCGCCTCGCTGCTCGACGTGCCCCCCGGTGAGCTGCACCTGGACCACGTCGGCCTGAACCACCTCACCTGGGAGCTCGGGGTGCGCCGCGGCGGCCCCGGCGGGGAGGACCTGCTGCCGCGGCTGCTGGCGGAGCACGGGGACGCGGTCGCCGCCGACCTGCGGCTGCCGCGGGCGGTCCTGGACCGGCTCGGCGTCGTGCCCTCGTACTACCTGAAGT
The DNA here is from genome assembly GCF_042730635.1 of Streptomyces sp. NPDC059917. Lineage (NCBI taxonomy): Bacteria > Bacillati > Actinomycetota > Actinomycetes > Kitasatosporales > Streptomycetaceae > Streptomyces > Streptomyces sp. NPDC059917. Next base: position 194,908 of record NZ_JBHWLC010000004.1, on the reverse strand, counting down.
ACTTCTACACGCACGACGAGGTGGTCCGGGAGCTGGGCGAGAAGCCTTCGCGGGCCGCCGAGGTGGCCGCGATGGAGCGGGAACTGCTGGCGATGTACGGCGATCCCGCGCTCGACGAGAAGCCGGCACTGCTGGCGAAGCGGGGCGGCGCCTTCTACTCGGAGGCCGCGGTGGACCTGGCGGCGGCGCTGCTCGGCGACGGCGGCAGCCCCGTGCAGGTGGTCAACACGCTGAACAACGGCACCCTGCCGTTCCTCGCGGACGACGCCGTCATCGAGGTGCAGGCGCGGGTCGACCGCTCCGGCCCGGTGCCGCTGGCCGTGCCCCGGCTGGACCCGCTCTACGCGGGGCTGATCGCGCACGTCACGGCGTACGAGGACCTCGCGCTGGACGCCGCGCTGCGCGGCGGTCGCGAGCGCGTGGCCAAGGCGCTCCTCGCGCACCCGCTGGTCGGGCAGTTCGACCAGGCCGAGCAGCTGACCGACCGGCTCCTCGCGCACAACAAGGAGCACCTGGCATGGGCGTGAGGGGCACCGTGCTGCTGGCCGTCGACGCGGGCAACAGCAAGACAGACCTCGCCCTGGTCGACGCGGACGGGTCGGTGCTCGTCACCGCCCGCGGGCCCGGCTTCCGCCCGCAGGCGGTCGGCGTCGCGGCGGCCTTCGACGCGATCGCCCCGGCCCTGGAGGAGGCCCGGGCGAAGGCCCGGGCCCTCGGCCTGCCGGTGGGTTCGGCCCACCTGGCGGACCCCGGTTCCGGTTCCGCTTCGGGCTCCGACTCCGACTCCGTCGGCGGGATCGCCCACGTGTCGGCCTGTCTGGCGGGCGCGGACCTCCCGGTCGAGGAGGAGGCGCTGACCGAGGGCCTGCGGGCACGGGGGTGGGGGCGCACCGTCGAGGTCCGCAACGACACCTTCGCCATCCTGCGGGCCGGTCTCGTGGGCAGCGGGCCCCCGCTGGGGGTCGCCGTGGTCTGCGGCGCCGGGATCAACTGCGTGGGTATGCGCCCCGACGGGCGCACCGCCCGCTTCCCGGCACTGGGCCAGCTCTCCGGCGACTGGGGCGGCGGGGGCGGCCTCGCCGCCGAGGCGATGTGGTGGGCGGCCCGGGACGAGGACGGGCGGGGCGGTCCGACCGCGCTGACCGCGGCCCTGCCGGCGCACTTCGGGTTGGCGTCGATGACCGAGCTGATCGAGGCCGTGCACCTGGGCGCGATCGCGCCGGAGCGCGCGCACGAGCTGGTCCCGGTGCTCTTCGCCGTGGCCGGGGCCGGTGACGCGGTGGCGCGCGCCCTGGTGGAGCGGCAGGCGGACGAGGTCGTGGCCCTGGCCGCGGTGGCGCTGGAGCGGCTCGACCTGCTGGAGGAGGAGGCGCCCGTACTGCTGGGCGGCAGCGTCCTGGCCGCCGGGCACGCCCGGCTCAACGACCGGGTCGGGGCGGGTCTCGCCGAACGGGCCCCGCTGGCCCGGGTGTCGGTGGTGACCGCGCCGCCGGTGCTGGGCGCGGGGCTGCTGGGGCTGGACGCGATCGGTGCGCCGGCTGCCGCGTACGGAAAACTCCGTGCCCATTTCGGGTGAACCCGCCCCGAGCCGGGTCATGTCTGGAACTGTGGCGGCCGTAGGAACGTATTGACGGTGAAGGAGTGCCGGGGGGCACATCACTTCAAGATCCAGCACCGGGTGCTGTGCTGAGCCGTCAGTACGGCCATACTGCTCCCGAGCAGTCCACGACCGAGGGGGAGGTCACGGTGGCCATCACATCGCGCGCACCCGCGTCCGCGCCCACGACCGCGCCCGGCCCCGTCGGGCCCGCCGGCGGCGTCCCGGCGCTGCCGGGGCGGCGCAGCGCCTGGGCGGAGGGCGTGGAGCGGCTGCGGGACGCGGCGACCACCGAGCCCGGGCGGCTGCGGATCATCGGGGCGGCCCTGGCCGCGCTGGTGCTCCTCTTCGGCGTGGTCACGGTCTGGGAGATCTCCGACCGGTCGGGCGCCGCCGACGACGTGGTCGGCCGCAGCCAGCCGCTCAGCGCGGACGCGGCGAGCATCTACCGCTCGCTGGCCGATGCGGACACGGCGAGCTCCAGCGGGTTCCTCGCCGGCGGTCAGGAGCCGCGCGAGGTCCGCGAGCGCTACGAGAAGGACATCGCCAACGCCTCGCGGCTGCTGGTCAACGCGGCGGCGAACACCGGCGGCGACGAGGAGTCCCGCAAGGAGATCTCGCTGCTCGGCGAGCAGCTGCCCCGCTACACCGGCCTGATAGAGCAGGCCCGGGCCACCAACCGGCAGGGGCTGCCGCTCGGCGGGGCCTACCTGCGCTACGCCAACGAGCAGATGAGCACCCAGCTGCTGCCCGCCGCGCAGCGGCTCTACCGGGCGGAGACCGACCGGCTCTACCAGGACTACGACGACGCCCGCGCGTTCCCCGTGGGCTCCTTCGGTACGGGCCTGCTCGCCCTCGGGGCCCTGGTCTGGGCCCAGCGGCGCAACTACCGGCGCACGCACCGCGTCTTCAACCACGGGCTGCTGGCGGCGACCGCCGCGTCCACGGTGGTCCTCCTGTGGCTGGCCGTGGGGCACACGGTGGCCCGGGCCGAGCTGAGCGAGGCCCGCTCGGGCGGGCAGGAGTCGCTCAAGGTGCTCAATGACGCCCGGATCTCCTCGCTCCAGGCGCGGGCCAATGAGAACCTCACGCTGATCGCGCGGGGCGCCGTCCTCGCCGACGACAAGAAGTCCGACAAGTACGACGTCGACTTCACCAAGAACATGAAGGACCTCGACGCGGGCCTCGCCAAGGCCGCGCGGCTCGCCGACGACACGAGCGGCCGCACGCCCGTCGCGCACGCCGTCGAGGGCGTCACCCAGTGGAAGCAGCGGCACGCGGCCGCCCGGGAGACCGACAACAAGGGCGACTACGACCTCGCGCTGCCCCAGGTCATCGGGGGCAAGGACAGCAGCGGGGCGTCCTTCGACACGGTGGACGCCTCGCTGGAGCAGGCCGTCGCACACGAACAGCAGGAGTTCACCCGGGCCGCGCGCGCCGGGCTCGGCGCCCTGGGCGGTCTGGTCACGGGCGGGGCGGCCCTGGCGGTCCTCGGAGCGGCGGCCGCGCTGCTCGGCATCGGGCGCAGGCTTTCGGAGTACAGGTGATGCGGATGCGAGGGCTGCGGGTGGAGCGAGGCGACGGCGGCGGGCAGGTCCCGCGGCGGCTGCGCGGCTGGGGCGGGGTGAGCGCGATGGCCGCCGCCTGCGCGGTGACGGCGGCCGCCGTCCTGCTGCCGCTGGCCCTGTCGGCCCCGGAGCCGGGGCGCACCGGCTCGGCCGACCGGGGCGTCGCCGCGCCCGCGGTGGCGCCGGCCGCCCCCGCCGTGGACGAGACCTGCCAGGACCCGGAGGCCAGCCTGCGGCCGGCGGGGGTGGACGGAGCGTCCATCGCCCGGATCAAGGCAGCGGGCAAGCTCGTCGCCGGTGTCGACCAGAACAGCTTCCGCTGGGGCTACCGCAATCCGGTCGACGGCAAGCTCGACGGCTTCGACATCGCCCTGGTGAAGGCGATAGCGAAGGACATCCTGGGCGACGAGAACGCGGTCATATACCGGGCGATCCCGACCAGTCAGCGCATACCCGCGCTGGTGGAGGGCCGGGTCGACATCGTCGTGCGGACCATGACGATCAACTGCGCCCGGCTCAAGGACGTCGCCTTCTCCACGGCGTACTTCGAAGCGGGCCAGCAGGTGCTGGCGCCCAAGGGCTCGCCCATCACGGGCTACGACGGCTCCCTCAAGGGCCGCAAGATCTGCACGGCGGCCGGTTCCATCGCCGAGAGCAAGCTCAAGGAGAACGGCTTCGGCTCGGTGTCGGTCACGGTCCCCAACCAGCTGGACTGCCTGGTGCGGCTCCAGCTGGGCGAGGTGGACGGCATCATCACGGACAACGCGCTCGCGGCCGGCCAGGCCGCGCAGGACCCGACGGTCAAGCTGGTCGGATCGCCCTTCACCAAGGAGTTCTACGGCGTCGCGATGAACAAGGACGCGACCGATCTGGTGCGCCGCATCAACAAGGTGCTGGAGAACTACCGGGCGGGCGGTGACGGCAGCCAGTGGGTCAAGGCCTACCGCACCCACCTGGAATCCGTCCTGCCCGGCATCCCCGGCCCGCCGACGCCCAAGTACCGGGACGGCTGAGCGCCGTGGCGGGAACAGAAGGAGCCGGGCCCGGGGTGATGGACCGGGACGACGTCGACCGCGCGCTGACCCGGCTCGACGCGGAGCACGAGGCCGTCGAGACCTCGCTGCTCGCCCTCCAGGACCACGCCGGGCGCCGCCTGCTGGAGGGCGCCGCCCTGGTCGGGATCACCCGCGAGCGGTGGGCCGCCGCCGACGCCGCCATCACCCGCCTGTGGACCTACTTCGACGCCTACAGCGGGGCGCTCAACGCTGCCCGGGAGCTGCGCGAGAGACGCCGCTGGCCGAGCCGCGAGGACCTGGTCGAGCTGACCGAGCGGCTGCGCGGCGCCGGGGTGATGATCGCGGGCGGCGCCGTGGAGGGCGCCCAGCTGGCCGAGCGCTACTCGCTCGCCGAGCTGGTCGCCCGGATGAACGAGCTGTACGCGTCGTCGCTGGACATGGTGGTGGCCGCCGACGCGGTGTGGTCGGCGCTGCCCGCCCGGATAGACCTGCTCTCCGCCGAACTGCACCGCACGCGCTCGCTGGCGCACTCCGTGGGCGTCCGCCCGGGCGCACACCCCTCGGGCGACGACCTGGAAGCGATCACCGCCGAGCTGGCGGAGCTGCGCGCCCGGGTCATCGAGGATCCGCTGGCCTTCTGGACGCCCACCCAGGGCAGTTCGGCGCCGGGCGGCGGGCGGCCGGACACCGCCCGCTACGACCGGGCGGCGCGCGCGCTGGAGGACGTGCGCCGCGAGGTGGAGGCGGTGCTGACCGTGCGGCAGGACGCCGAGCAGCGGCTGATCAGCCTGCGCGACGTGCTGTCACGGGCCGACCGGACGCTGTCGGAGGCGCGGACCGCGCGCGGCGAGGTGCTGGCGAAGATCGCGGCCTCCGAGGTACCGGCGGTCAGCGGACCGCCGACCGTGCTCCAGGAGCAGCTCGCGGCGGCCGCCGACTACCGGCGCCAGTCCCAGTGGCACCGGCTGTCCCCCCTGCTGGAGTCCCTGGAGGCCCGGGCCGAGGAGGAACTGCTGCGGGCCCGGGCGTCCTTGACGGCCGTGACCGCGCCGTTGGCGGTGCGGGCCGAACTCCGGGGCAGGCTGGACGCGTACCGGGCGAAGATGACCCGGCACGGAACGGCGGGAGACCCCTTGCTCGTTGAGCGGTACGACGCGGCACGGCGGATGCTGTGGAGCGCTCCCTGCGACCTACGGGCCGCCGAACAGGCGGTCCTGCGCTACCAGCAGGCGGCCGCCGAGTCCTTGGCGGCGCAGCAGGACCGGCCCGTCGGGCCGGGGAAGGAAGACGCATGAGCCTGATCGGGACTCCGTGCGGCCGGCCCGGCTGCCCGGGCACGTACGAGGACATGGGCGGCGGGGAGCTGTACTGCGACACCTGCGGACTGGCGCCGCTGCCGAGTGCCGCGCCCGCCGCCGGGGCCGCTTCGGCCGGAGCCACCTCGGCCGGAGGCGCGGCGACCGGAGCCACCTCGGCCGGAGCCGGCGAGCTGGTGTCGCCGCCCACCGGGATGACCAGCGCGGCGCGGGGCGCCGGAGCACGCGGTTCCCAGGGCTCGCAGCCCTCGGCGCGCGGTTCCGGCTCGGCCCGCTCCGCGCGGTCCTCGCGTTCCTCGTCCTCGCGGCGTTCGGTCTCGGGGCGGCTCTCGCGCGCCCTGTCCGGGACCGCCGCGTCCAGCCGCTCGGTGTCGGTGCGCAGTTCGGGCTCGGCGTCCGGGCCTTCGGGCCGCGGACGGCTCGGCGCCGGGCTGGTGTCCGTACCGGAGGTGCCGCGCCCCGATCCCTCGGCCGCGGTGCTGGAGAACCCGGAGGTCCCGGAGCGCAAGCGGTTCTGCTCGAAGTCGGACTGCGGGGCCCCGGTGGGTCGCGCGCGCGGCGACCGGCCGGGCCGGACCGAGGGGTTCTGCACCAAGTGCGGCCACCCCTACTCCTTCGTGCCCAAGCTGGCCTCGGGCGACGTGGTGCACGGCCAGTACGAGGTGGCGGGCTGCCTGGCGCACGGCGGCCTCGGCTGGGTGTACCTCGCCGTGGACCGGGCGGTCTCGGACCGCTGGGTGGTCCTCAAGGGCCTGCTCGACACCGGGGACCAGGACGCGATGGCCGCGGCCATCTCGGAGCGGCGCTTCCTCGCGGAGATCGAGCACTCCAACATCGTGCGGATCTACAACTTCGTCGAGCACCTCGACCAGCGGACCGGCTCGCTCGACGGCTACATCGTCATGGAGTACGTCGGCGGCAAGTCCCTCAAGGAGATCGCCAACGAGCGGCGCCGGTCGGACGGGCGGCGCGACCCGCTGCCGGTCGAGCAGGCCTGCGCGTACGGCATCGAGGCGCTGGAGGCCCTCGGCCACCTGCACAGCCGCAATCTCCTGTACTGCGACTTCAAGGTCGACAACGCGATCCAGCAGGCCGACCAGCTCAAGCTGATCGACATGGGCGCGGTCCGCCGGATGGACGACGAGGAATCGGCGATCTACGGCACGGTCGGCTACCAGGCGCCCGAAGTCGCCGAGCTGGGGCCCTCGGTGGCCTCCGACCTCTACACCGTCGCGCGCACGCTGGCGGTACTGACCTTCGACTTCCAGGGCTACACGAACATCTTCGTGGACAGCCTGCCGGACCCCGACCACATCGAGGTCTTCCGGCGCTACGAGTCCTTCTACCGGCTGCTGGTGCGGGCCACCGACCCGGATCCGGGGCGGCGGTTCGCCTCGGCGCAGGAGATGGCCGACCAGCTGACGGGCGTGCTGCGGGAGGTGGTCGCGCTCCAGACGGGCAGGCCGCGACCGCAGCTGTCCACCCTGTTCGGGCCGGAGGTGCAGGTCACCGACACCCTGCTGTTCTCCGAGGAGGCCGGGGCCGAGGTGTCCCGGCTGGGCGCGCGGGACGTGACGGCGCGGCGCGGCGGACCGTTCGGTCGGCGCCGCCCGGCGCCCTCCCCGGCCGTGGCCGCGGGGGGCGGCCACGGCGCGGTGTCCGCGGTGACGGCGACCGCTCCGGCTGCCGTGTCCGTCGTGGGCTCCGTGGTGCCCGTCGCGGGCGCCACCCCGGTGCCCGCGCTGGCGACGACGGCCACGCACATGACGGGCGGACCGGGGAGCCTCGCCGCGCGACCGGACCCGGCGGTGGCGTCCGTTCCGGCGCCACGGGCCGCCCCGCTCGTGGCCCCGCCCGCCGTACGGGCGTACCCCGCCGGGGTGCCCGGTTCCGCGGCGCTCGCCGGGCTGGACGCCCGGGGCACCGCGCTGGCCCTGCCGGTGCCGCTGGTGGATCCGGCCGACCCCAACGCCGGTTTCCTGGCCGCGCTGCTGGCGTCGGCGCCCGCCGATCTGCTGGGGGCGCTGGGGGCGGCGCCCGCCGACTCCGCCGAGCTGCGGCTGCGCGCGCTGCGGGCCCACCTGGAGCTGGGCGAACTCGCCGTGGCGGGCGAGACCCTGACCGAGCTGGAGGTCCACCACCCCGACGACTGGCGGGTGGTGTGGGCGCGCGGGATCGCCTCCCTGGCCACCGGGGACGACGAAATAGCGGCGCTGTCCTTCGACGCGATCTACGACGCCTTCCCCGGCGAGCCCGCGCCGAAGCTGGCGCTGGGCCTGTGCGCGGAGGTCCTGGGCCAGTTGGACAATGCCGCCGAGTACTACAGCCTGGTCTGGGTCACCGACCCGGGCTTCGTGAGCGCGGCCTTCGGGCTGGCCCGGGTGCAGCTGGCCGCCGGGGACCGGGTCGCGGCCGTGCGGACGCTGGAATCCGTACCGGAGTCGTCCATCCACCACACGGCCGCGCGGGTGGCGGCCGTACGGGCACGCTTGCGCGACCGCTCCCCCGAGGAGCCGCTCCTGGACGATCTGCGGGCGGCCTCCGGGCAGGTGGAGGCGCTGCGGCGGTTCGGTCTGGACGCCGTGCGCTACGAGGTGCTGACGGCGGAGGTTCTGGGCTCGGCGCTCGACTGGGTACTGTCGGGTAGCCGGGGTCCTGACCCCGGCCGGACCTCGCTGCTCGGCAGCCAACTGGACGAGCGGGGGCTGCGCTTCGGCCTGGAACGCTCCTACCGGGTCCTGGCCCGTCTGGCGCAGCGGGGCGAGGAGAGGATCGAACTGGTGGAACGGGCAAACCGTTTCCGTCCACGGACGTGGGTGTGAGTGATGTCGATGCATCGGCCGTCGGGCTGCCCCAGCTGTGCGGAACCGCTGGAAGAGGGTGACCTCTTCTGCGGGGTCTGCGGATACGCCCTGTCCGCGGATCCGCCGCCCCCGGACGACCACCCGACGGTCGCCCTGACGCCCCCCGGTCGGGCGTCCGCCCGGCCCGACTTCCCGCCGTCGGCCGGTACGCCGGAGCCCTCGGGCCCCGCGGGCTGGTCCGACGCGTCGCACGTCGCGGGCCCGGCGCCCGCGCCGGCTCCGGCGCCGTACCCGCCCGGGCGGACGGCCGCCTCCGCCGCCGCTCCCGGTTCCGGTTCGCCTTCCGGTTCCGCTTCCGGTTCTGCTTCCGGTTCTGCTTCCGCCGCGCGGGCCGAGGCGACCGCGGGGAGCGCCGGGTACGGCGCGGGATGGTCGGCCACGGCCGGGGCCGCCGCGCCCGTGCCGACCCTCGTCGACGAACCCGCCGGGTGGGGCGTCGCCGCGCCCGAGGGAGCGACCACCGACCACCCCGGAATCGGTGCGGCCGCGGGTGCGCCCGCGCCCGTGGCGGCGACCGGCCCCGGCGGCGAGTCGACCGGCAAGACCTGCGTCGCCTGCCGCGCGGGCCGCGTCGACACCGACGGCTACTGCGAGCACTGCGGCCACGCCCAGCCCCGCGAGCGGGACCACCTCGAAGAGGAGCTCGGCAGCGTCGCCGCCGTCAGCGACCGGGGCCTGCGCCACCACCGCAACGAGGACTCCTTCGCGGTCGCGGCCACCGCGCTGCCCGACGGCAGCGCGGCGACCGTCGCCATCGTCTGCGACGGCGTGTCCTCGGCCAGCCGCCCCGACGAGGCCTCCGCCGCCGCGGCCGTCGCCGCCAACGAGGCCCTGCTGGACGCGCTGCCGCGCGGCGCGCTGCCCCAACAGGCCATGCACGAGGCGATCCTGGCCGCCTCCACCGCCGTCAACGCCCTGGCCCCGGAGGTCCCCGGCGCGCAGAACGCCCCCGCCTGCACCCTCGTCGGCGCGGTCACCGCGGGCGGGCTGCTGATCATCGGCTGGGTCGGCGACAGCCGCGCGTACTGGGTGCCCGACGACCGCTCCGCCCCGCCCGCCCGCCTCACCGAGGACGACTCCTGGGCGGCCCAGATGGTCGCGGCGGGGCTGATGAACGAGGCCGAGGCCTACGCCGACGTCCGCGCCCACGCCATCACCGGCTGGCTCGGCGCCGACGCGTACGAACTGGAGCCGCACACCGTCGCCTTCAAGCCCGACCGGCCCGGCGTCGTGGTCGTCTGCACCGACGGACTGTGGAACTACGCCGAATCCGCCCAGGACATGGCCCGGGTCCTGCCCACCGACGCCGCCGCCCGACCGCTGCACAGCGCGCAGGTGCTGGTCGGCCACGCCCTGGACGGCGGCGGCCACGACAACGTGACCGTGGCCGTCGTGCCCTTCGCCGTCCCCGAGGCGGCCGCCGCACCCGCCGCCTGACCGCCCGCCAACCAGCCCGTCGCACACCCGAGGAGACCGTCCTGATGGCGAACTTCGCCAAGCCGAGCGCACCGCGCTTCACCGTGGAGGTGTACCAGAACGAGTTCCTCCCGGTGGGCGGGCAGGACGTGCACGCCATCGTGACGGTCACGTCCACCGGCGGCGCGGCCGCGACCCGCGTCGCGACCCCGGGCAGCGGCGCGGCTGTCGTGATCATGGTCGACTGTTCGGGGTCCATGGCGTACCCGCCCGCCAAGATGACCGGCGCCCGGGAGGCCACGGCGGCCGCGATCGACACCCTGCACGACGGGACCTCGTTCGCCGTGATCTCCGGCACCCACGTGGCCCGCGAGGTCTACCCCGGCCAGGGCCGCCTCGCGGTCGCGGACCCGGTCACGCGCGCCCAGGCCAAGGGCGCCCTCGACGCGCTCACCCCCGGCGGCGGCACCGCGATCGGCACCTGGCTGCGCCTGGCCGACGGCCTGCTGCGCCAGTCCCCCGCGACCATCCGGCACGGCATCCTGCTGACCGACGGCCGCAACGAGCACGAGAGCCCGGAGCTGCTGCGCACCACCCTCGACGCCTGCGCCGGGCGGTTCACCTGCGACGCCCGCGGGGTGGGCACCGACTGGGAGGTCAAGGAGGTGACCGGCATCGCGAGCGCGCTGCTCGGCACCGCCGACATCGTGGCCGATCCGGCCCACCTGGCCGAGGACTTCACGCTCATGATGGAGAACGTCATGGGCAAGGAGGTCGCCGACGTCGCGCTGCGGCTGTGGAGCCCGGTCGGCGCGGAGATCCAGTACGTCAAGCAGGTCGCGCCCGCCGTGCAGGACCTGACCGACCGGCGGACCGCGGCGGGCCCGCGCGCCGGTGACTACCCGACGGGTTCCTGGGGCGACGAGTCCCGCGAGTACCACGTCTGCGTCCGGGTGCCCGGCGCCTCCATCGGCCAGGAGATGCTCGCCTCCCGGGTCTCCCTGGTCCTGCCGGGCCGGGAGGGCGAGGCGGCCACGATGCTCTCCGAGTCCCAGGGGCTGGTCCGCGCGGTGTGGACGGACGACCTGGCCGCCTCCACCGCGATCAACGCGCAGGTGGCCCACTACACCGGCCAGGCCGAGCTGGCCGAGGTCATCCAGCAGGGCCTGGAAGCACGCAAACTGGGTGATATCGACGGCGCCACCGCCAAACTCGGCCGTGCCGTGCAGCTGGCCGGTGTGTCCGGGAACGAGGACACTGCGAAACTGCTGGCAAAGGTGGTGGATGTCGTGGATGTCGCTGCGGGTACTGTGCGGCTGAAGGCGAAGGTCGCCGACGCCGACGAGATGACCCTCGAAACGCGGTCGACACAGACCGTTCGAGTGAAGCGAAACTGACGTCCCGACGCAGGGAGAAGGGGGAACGGCCGACATGCCGACCTGCCCGAACGGGCACCAATCGGTCTCCGACGACTGGTGCGAAGTATGCGGTCACCGCATGGCCCCCGCGGCGGGCCACGAGCCTCCCGCGCCGCCCTCCTACGACTACGGCAGCTTCCCGATGGCCGGGGGCGAGCCCACCGCGCAGGCGGAGCTGTGTCCGCAGTGCCGGACCCCGCGCGAGGCGATGGCCCCGTACTGCGAGGAGTGCCGCTTCAACTTCCTGACCCGGACGGCGACCTCGTACACGCCGATAGCGCCGAACCCGGCGACCACCCCCGGGCCCGCCCCGGTCCGCGGCCCCGGGACCACGGGTGCGCAGCCGCTGCCGACCGCGGAGGCCTCGTACGCCCAGGACCCCTACGAGTACCGCGATTCGCGGCCCTCGCAGGTCAACCGGCCCGCCGAGTCCTTGCAGCGCGAGGACGACTGGGTGCTGCCGCCGCCGGTGCAGGAGCAGCCGCCGCAGGCCGAGTACCGCCCGACGTACCAGCAGCCGGAGCAGGTCCCGATCCCGCCCCAGGGCGGCGCCTGGACCGCGACGATCGGCCCCGACCGGTCGTACTTCATGGCCATGATGCAGCGCAGCGGCCCCGAGGCCGCGGGGCTCAACCTGCCCGCGTACTCACCGGAGCAGCACCTCCCGCTGTCCGGCGGCCAGATCACCATCGGCCGCCGCCGCGCCTCCACGGGCGAGTCCCCGGACGTCGACCTGTCGGTGCCCCCGGAGGACCCGGGCGTCTCGCACGCCCACGCGGTCCTGGTCCAGCAACCCGACGGCAGCTGGGCCGTGGTGGACCAGAACTCCACCAACGGCACCTACATCAACGGCGGCGAGGACCCGATCCAGCCCTACGTGCCGGTCCCGCTGCGCGACGGCGACCGCGTCCACGTCGGCGCCTGGACCACGGTCACCGTCCGCCGGGGCTAGGCTCCGCCGCGTCTCCCAGGGGCCAGACGTACGGTCCCTGGGGGTCGTCCAGCCAGGACCACTGGCCCTCGTCGGTGACCGTCACGCCGAAGCGCTCGCGCGGCGGCCGGTCCTCGCGGCGCCACAGGTCCAGGGCCTCGCGGGGATGCAGCACGCCCGCCGTGAGGATCAGCATGAACTGGAAGCGCTCGTTCTCCAGCAGCTCGTACGGGAGCCCGCCCGCCACCCACGGGGGCGAGGCCCCTGCTCCGCGCAGCGGGACGAAGTACGCCGAGGTGTGCAGGAACCGCCCCTCCGCGAAGCCCGCGTCCCGCACCCGCAGGGCGATCAGCCCCGTCGACAGCGGCGCCAGCACGCGCGCGCCCGGGCGGCACTGGGGCAGCCAGGCGGCCGGGACCAGCGGCAGGGTGCAGGTGACGATGATCCGGTCGAAGGGGCCCCGGGCCGGGCATCCGCGCGCCCCGTCCCCGGTGACCACGGCCGGGTGGTAGCCGAGCTGCGCGAGGTGGGCCCGGGCGGATTCGGTGATCTCCTCGTCCAGGTCGACCGTGGTGACCAGGCCCTCGCCGAGCCGGTGGCACAGCAGCGCGGCGTTGTAACCGGTGCCGGCGCCGATCTCCAGCACGTTGTCCCCGTCCCGGACCTCCAGCGCGTCCAGCATCCGCGCCATGAGGGACGGCTGGCTGCTGGAGGAGACCAGCTCGCCGTCGCGCAGCCGGGTCGCGAGCGGGGCGTCCGTGTAGACCCCGCGCAGCCAGCGGGCCCGGCGCTCGGGATCGGGGTCCTCGGCCCAGAGCCGCTCGTGGCCCGCGCCGCGGCCGGTCCAGAAGAAGGGGACGAAGACGTGCCGGGGCACGGCGGCGAAGGCCGCCAGCCAGGCGGGGTCGGTCAGCGCCCCGGCCGCGGTCAGCTCCCGCACCTGCGCCGAGTGGGCCGTCTCCCGCAGGTCGCGGGTCGCTCCGGTCTCCGTGCCGCCCATGGTTCCACTGTGCTGCCGACGCCGCGGCGCCGCCCGTCGGCCGGGCATCCACCGGGCGCCCGGTGGGCATCCGGTGGTCCTAGGACCGGGGTCCTCCGTCCGGGCGTCTGAGACGATGGTCGGGTGAACGAGATTCCGCGGAGCACCCTTCAGGAGCAGACCTTCTACGAGCAGGTCGGCGGCGAGGAGACCTTCCGCCGCCTGGTCCGGCGCTTCTACCAGGGGGTCGCCGAGGACCCGCTGCTGCGTCCGATGTACCCGGAGGCCGACCTGGGCCCCGCCGAGGAGCGCTTCGCGCTGTTCCTGATGCAGTACTGGGGCGGTCCGACCACCTACAGCGACGACCGCGGCCACCCGCGCCTGCGGATGCGGCACGCCCCGTTCCAGGTGGACCGGGCGGCGCACGACGCGTGGCTGCGGCACATGCGGGACGCCATCGACGAGCTGGGCCTGGCACCGGAGCACGAGGCCCAGCTGTGGCGCTACGTGACGTACGCCGCCGCCTCGATGATCAACACCGAGGGCTGAACCCGACGCTAGACGGGGCGGACCTGGAGCGCGCCCAGGCCGCCCTCGCCCGGGCGGCGGGTGACCACGGAGCCGTACGGGGTGCGCAGCCGCAGCCAGCTCCCGCAGGCCAGCAGCGCCACGGGCGCCGGGGCGTCGGGCACGGCGGGCTGCGGGGGCACGGTGGACCGTACCGGCCGCAGGAAGCCCAGGGACTGCGCGGCGTGCACGGCGCGCAGCGGCAGGGTGGTCTCGCCCAGGGTGCGGGACCAGATCTCGCGGCCGATCCGGTCGCGCTCGGCGCGGGTCCGGTGCGCGGCGGGCAGGGCCTCGTCGCGGGCGCGGAACTCGGCGACGGCCGCGGCCACGGCCGCGCGCATCGCGTCGGCGCCGGGCAGCCCCGGTACCTGCTGCCAACCGCCGCGGGGCGGCAGTACGCCCGTCCAGGGCGGCCCGGTGACGGCCGCGGGCACGATCGCGCTGCCCGAGGCCTCGTCGATCGCCTCCAGGAGCTCCCCGGCGGAGACGGTCCGGTCCAGCGCGGCGGCCGGCGGCTCCGCGAGCCGGGCCGTGCGGATCGCCAGTACCTCGAAGGACGGCGGGCGGCCGAAGACGGCGAGCGCGCCGCCGCCCACCTGGAGGCGGACCGCGGCGGCCCGGTCGTAGTGCACGAGCCGGCCCAGGAAGGCGGCGAGGTCCGCCGCCTCCCCGGAATCGGCGAGGCACAGCCGTTCGCTCATGCCGCGACGGCCCCTTCCGGGCCCGTGGGCTCGTCGAGGTACTTCTGCAGGAAGTGCTTCTCCTCGGCCGTGATGCGGCGGGGCCGCCCCTCGGCGAGGTTGTAGGGCACGACCACGGTCGAGGCCCGTACGTAGACCTGCTCGGGCCGGTCGCCCTCCGCCACGTCCTTGACCTCGTAGCCGATGGTCAGGGACGCGGCGCCTATCCGGGTCACCCAGGACTCGATGAGGACCGGCTCGTGACGGTGCACGAGGGGCAGCTTGTAGTCGATCTCGTGGCGGGCCACGACGGAACCGCCCGTGAAGGACTCGCTGCCCTCCCCCGGCGCCAGCCGGAACATGAAGTCGATCCGGGCTTCCTCCAGGTAGCGGAGGAAGACCACGTTGTTCACGTGCCCGAAGGAGTCCATGTCCGACCAGCGCAAGGGGCACCGGTAGAGGTGTCTGGCCATGCTTGTCTCAGCCTCAGTCTCAGCCGCGGGTGAGCTTCTTGTACGTGGCGCGGTGCGGACGGGTCGCGTCCGCGCCGAGCCGCTCGACCTTGTTCTTCTCGTACGACTCGAAGTTGCCCTCGAACCAGTACCACTTGGACTCGCCCTCGTAGGCGAGGATGTGCGTCGCGACCCGGTCCAGGAACCAGCGGTCGTGGGAGATGACCACGGCCGCACCCGGGAACTCCAGGAGCGCGTTCTCCAGCGACGACAGGGTCTCGACGTCGAGGTCGTTGGTGGGCTCGTCGAGGAGCAGCAGGTTGCCGCCCTCCTTGAGCGTCAGCGCCAGGTTGAGGCGGTTGCGCTCACCACCGGAGAGGACGCCGGCCGGCTTCTGCTGGTCCGGGCCCTTGAAGCCGAAGGCGCTGACGTACGCGCGGGACGGCATCTCGACCTGGCCGACGTTGATGTAGTCCAGCTCGTCCGACACGACGGCCCAGAGGGTCTTCTTGGGGTCGATGTTGGCGCGGCTCTGGTCGACGTAGGAGATCTTGACCGTGTCGCCGACCTTGATGGCGCCGGAGTCCGGCGTCTCCAGGCCCTGGATCATCTTGAACAGCGTGGTCTTGCCCGCGCCGTTCGGACCGATGATGCCGACGATGCCGTTGCGCGGCAGCGTGAAGGACAGGTCGTCGATGAGGACCTTGTCACCGAACGCCTTGGAGAGGTTGTTGACCTCGACCACGATCGAACCCAGACGCGGGCCCGGCGGGATCTGGATCTCCTCGAAGTCGAGCTTGCGCATCTTGTCCGCTTCGGCCGCCATCTCCTCGTAGCGGGCGAGACGGGCCTTGGACTTGGTCTGGCGGCCCTTGGCGTTGGAGCGGACCCACTCCAGCTCTTCCTTGAGGCGCTTCTGGCGCTTCTCGTCCTTGCGGCCCTCGACCTTGAGGCGGGTGGCCTTCTTCTCCAGGTACGTGGAGTAGTTGCCCTCGTAGGCGATGGCGCGGCCGCGGTCGAGCTCGAGGATCCACTCGGCGACGTTGTTCAGGAAGTACCGGTCGTGGGTGACCGCGATGACGCAGCCCTTGTACTGCGAGAGGTGCTGCTCCAGCCAGTTCACCGACTCGGCGTCGAGGTGGTTGGTGGGCTCGTCGAGGAGGAGCAGGTCCGGGGCCTCGATCAGCAGCTTGCAGAGCGCGACGCGGCGCTTCTCGCCACCGGAGAGGTTGGTGACGGGCCAGTCGCCGGGCGGGCAGCCCAGGGCGTCCATGGCCTGCTCCAGCTGGGCGTCGAGGTCCCAGGCGTTGGCGTGGTCCAGGTCCTCCTGGAGCTTGCCCATCTCGTCCATGAGCGCGTCGGTGTAGTCGGTCGCCATTTCCTCGGCGACCTCGTTGAAGCGCTTCAGCTTGGCCATGATCTCGGCGGCGCCGTCCTGGACGTTCTCCAGGACGGTCTTCGACTCGTCGAGCTTGGGCTCCTGCATGAGGATGCCGACGGTGAAGCCGGGCGACAGGAACGCGTCGCCGTTGGACGGCTGCTCCAGGCCCGCCATGATCTTCAGGACGGTGGACTTACCGGCACCGTTCGGGCCGACCACACCGATCTTCGCGCCGGGCAGGAAGTTCAGGGTGACGTCATCAAGAATCACCTTGTCGCCGTGCGCCTTGCGCGTCTTGCGCATGGTGTAGATGAACTCAGCCAAGAGAAACCGTCCGGCAGATCGATGGTGGGCAGATACACCCCATCTTGCCAGTCGTCCATACCCCGGGGCGAATGGGTAGGTCAGACCCCCCTGACCTGGACACCCTTCCCCACCCGGGCCGCGGGGCGGCGCGCACCCGCTCCGGGGCCGCCCGGGGGAGGGGCGCGGCGGGGCGCGGCGGGGCCCGTTCATCCGGCCAGGGGATCACCGGGTGCCGACCGGCGCGTGCGGGAGCAGTCTGGTGACAAGGACCCCATCACCTCACAGACGAGGACCGCGCCATGTCCCACAGCCGGCGTATCGGCGTCATCACCGGGGCCGCAGCACTGCTGCTGACCGCCACCGCCTGCTCGGGCCTGGACCGGAGTACCGTCGGCATGCTCAGCTTCCGCGGTGCGGATTCGCCGGTCGAGCTGAGCTACTCGAACACCCCGGTCAAGGGCTGCCACGAGATCGCCATCCCCAAGGGCGCCACGCACGTCGTGAACAACACGCTGGTCGACATCGTCCTGTACCGGACGGCGGGCTGCGAGAAGACCGACCGGGCCGACGGCATCTACGTCGCGACCACGATGTCGAACGTGACGGCCCCGGACTCCTCCCCCTGGCACAGTTTCAGCGTCATCCACTGACCCCGCCCGGTACGGTCCGATGGTCGGCGCCCGCTACCGGGCGCCGCCATCGGTACGGGACCGCGGGGCGGCGGTGGGGACGGCGGGGGAATCGGCGTGGACAACGGACTGGTCGCACTGGCCGCGGCGGTCGTGGGGGTGGCCGGCACCCTGCTGGCCACCGCCCTCTCGCAGCGGATGCTGGCCCGGGTGCAGTCGGACCAGTTCGAGCGGCAGCAGCGGGCCGCACACGCGCAGTGGCTGCGCGAGCGGGAGGTCGCGGAGCTGGGTCTGCGGCGGGACTGCTACATCGCGGCGGGCGCCGCCTACCGCCGCTACCGGATATCCCTGATGACCTTCCTGTGGCTGGTGCGGGACGACGGGGTCACCCCGGCGGACCGGACGGCGCTGGACGAGGCCCGGCAGGGGCACCACGCCGCCTTCGCCGAGGCCCAGATGATCGCCTCCGGGGAGGTCCTCGAGGAGCTGGACCGGCTGACGGACGTCCTGGCCGGGATCTACAGCCGGGTGCTGCGCCTGAGCTCGCAGGAGCCCGCCGTCTCCTTCGAGGGCGTCCACGCGGAGCTACTGGGCCTGCGGGGCCAGTGGGACACCATCCGCACGGCGATGCGGACCGGCCTGGGCGCGGACCCGGCGCCGCCGGTCGGTGCGCCGGGCGCGGGCGCGGTGGGCCCGGGGCCGACGGGGGCGTGACGCGCCCGCGGCCCCGGTGCGGGCGTCACCGCGGGCGGTAGACGGTGAGGGCGTCGGGGAGCTCGTCCAGGACGAAGGCTCCGGGGGCCAGCGCGTACTCGCCGTCGTAGGCCAGCGGGGTGCCCTCGGGGACCTGCGAGACCCGCAGGCTGCGCAGCCGGGTCGCCGTGTGGACGGGCGAGCGCGTGAGCGGGCCCGCGAGGGCGGCGGCCAGCAGCCGCGGACCGGGACGCCCGCCGCCGAAGACGAGGCGTACGTCGAGCAGCCCTTCGCCCAGGCTCATCCGGTGCCGCGGGGTCGGGCCGCTGCCCTGGTAGGTCCCGTTGCCCGCGAAGAGCAGCCAGACGGCCCGGCTCCGCCCGGCCAGGCGCATGCGTACGGGGCGCTCGGCGCGCAGCACCTTCCAGGAGGCCAGCAGCGCGGCGGGCCCGCCACCGATCCGGGGTCCCCACCGCAGCCGGTGCCCGAGCAGCTCCGGGTAGGCGCCGATGCTGAAGTTGTTCAGGAAGTACCCGAACTCCTCCCGGCCGGTCGCACCGGGCACGGGCACCGGGGCGGCGCTCGGGTCGTCGGTCGGCTCCGCCCGGGCCGGACCGGGCGTGAAGCGGCCCACGCCCACCTTGACGGCGTGGCCCGCGGCCACCGCGCGGCAGGTGTCCTCGGTCCCGGCGAGCCCGAGGTCGAGCGCGAAGTGGTTCAGGGTCCCGCCCGGGAACACCGCGAGCGGCACCCCGGCCCGCAGCGCGGCGGTGGCGGCGGCGTTCACCGTGCCGTCGCCCCCGCACACCCCGAGGACGGCGCTGCGCGCGGCCGCCGCGGCCAGCGTGGCGGGCAGGTCGGGCCCTTCGCACTCGATCAGCTCGGCCTTGGGCAGGCGCTCTCGGACCAGGTCGAGCCCGACCTCGGCGGCGGTCCCCGACCCCTGGTTGACGATCACCGTGAGCCCCTCGCCGTCCGCCAGCGCGGGGGCGTCGGCCGCCGGACGCTCGTTGCCCGGCGAGACCCGCTGGCGCTCGATGTCCCGGGCCAGCCACCTGACGGTGCACCCGGCGGCCACGCCGAGCACCGCCCCGGCCAGGACGTCGGTCGGGTAGTGCACCCCCGTGTACACCCGGGAGAAGGCCACGGAGGCCGCCACCGGGAGCGCGACGGCGCCCCAGCCGGGCGACTCCAGTACCAGCCCGGCCGCGAAGGCGAAGGCCGAGGCCGAGTGCCCGGAGGGGAAGGAGGTGGTCCGGGGCTGCCGGGCCGGCTGCCGCGCGGCGGGCACGCCCTCCAGCAGCGGCCTGGTCCGGCGGACCGACCACTTGCCGACGGTGTTGATGGTGGCGGAGGCGAGCGCCAGCGAGGCCATCCCGCGCACCGCCCCGCGCCGGGCCCGGGCCGAGCCGAACACCGCCAGCGCCGAGGCCGCACCCGCCCACAGCACCCCGTGGTTGGCGGCCCGGCCGAGTCGGGGCAACACCCGGTCGGCCCCGGGCCAGTGTCTGCGGGCCACCGCGTCGAACAGCGCGCGGTCGCCCCGGGCGACCGCTCCTTGCCAGGTCAGTTCCTGATCAACCATTCCACGCCCTTACCCGCCGAACCCCTTTCGAACCAGCCTGACCCACCGAACGGCCCCCCCGCACGGGGCGACGGTCCGGATCGGGGGTGCGGGCACCGGCTGCGGGCGGGGTACGGCCGATCCGATCCCGCTCCGGGCCTACGCGCCGTCGTCCTCCGGCCGGGCCGGAGCACCGCTCCCGTCCTCCTCCAGCGGCCGCTTGCGCAGCAGCAGGACGACCATGCCGCCCAGCACCACCAGGCCCACCGCCAGCCCGGCGATCACCGGGGTGGCCGCGGAGCTGCCGCTGGCCGCCAGCCGCTCCTCGTCGGTGGTCCCCGTGGTCCCCGTCGTGGACCGGGTCGCACCGGTCGGCGGCCCCACGGACGTCCCGGCCGAGCCCTGCGGACGCCGGCCGTCGGCCGGCACCCGGACCACCCGGGTCGGCCACACCGCGGTGGCCACGGCCGAGGCCGAGGACTCGCTCGACCCCGCGACGATCAGCGCCTGGGTCTGCTCCCCGCTCGTGAAGACCCGGCCCACCGGGACCCTCATCGCGCCCTGCACGGTCACCGAGGCCACCCCGTCGGGGGTGCCCGCCGGGACCTCGAAGAACAGCTTGCTGCCGTTCCCCGCGGCGGTGACGGGCTGCCCGTCGGCGTCCACCACCCGCACGCCCATCGCCACGGCCGCCGCGTCCGGGGTCACCGTCACGCTCTGGGCGCCGGTCCGGACGGTGACGGGACCGATCTTGCTGCCCACCGGCCCGGACACCTCGCCGGGATCCAGGCCCAACGAGGCCGGCGGCTCCGGCAGCTGCCCCGCGACCCGCTGGAGGTAGTCGGCCAGCTTCTCGGCCTCCGGGTCGGACGCCTCCACCTGCGCGCCGTCGGCCAGCCGCCAGATCGCCACCTGGGTCCCGGCCGCCGCGCTCTCGGCGGTGAGCGATCCGGCCCCGGCGGCCTTGGCCAGTCCGGCCAGGTCGTTCAACTGGGGGTAGGAGTGTTCCAACACCCAGCGGATCCGGCCCGCGTCGCCGTGCCCGCCGAGCGGACTGCGGCTCCAGGCGGTCTCGGTGTAGTGCGCCTGCGGCTGCGCGAAACCGGCCAGGCCGACCCCGTACGTCTGGAGCATCCCGCCGCCGTCGACCCGCATCTCGTACAACCCGGCCGGGATCTGCTGCACCCCGCCGTCCTGTGTGCGCAGGACCGCCTGCCCGTAGGTCTTCAACCCGTCCAGCACGGCGCTCGCGCCCTCCGGCGGCCTGGCGCCCCCGCCGTCCGTCCCCGCGGCCACCGCGGTGCCCGGCGCGGTGGCGAGCGCGGCGGCCAGCAGCGCCATGGCGAGCGGACGGCGTGCGGCGGCCCGCAGCCCGCCCCCCGATTCGGCCGGCGCGGCGGACCTGTCGGCTGCGGTGAACGAGGCGGACACGGCAGACGCGACGGACGCGACAGACATGGCAGGCATGGCAGGCATGGCAGACGCGAGAGGTTCAGGAGACGCAGCTGGTTCAGCAGGCGCGGCAGGTTCAGGAGATGCGGCAGGTTCTGCGGATGCAGCAGAGGATGCGGGAACGGCGATCGACACAGTCTTCCCCTCCGGGCCATAGACCCAGGTGCCCGTGAGTTCCGTGAAATCCTAGCGGCCTCGAACACTCAACCCACCGCCGCCTTCTGAGCTTCCGTCAGTACGGCGTCCGTGCGGACGATGCGGCGGAAGGCCGAGGTCCCGCGATTGAGGTCGTGCCCGATGGCGACCGCGTCGATCTCCGCCGAGACCCACCGTTTGCCGTCCCCGTCCCCCTCCTCGTCCCGTACCCGCAGACGCCCGTGCACCACCAGCGGTTCCCCCGAGGCGACCGACCCCGCCAGGTTGACGGCGAGCGCCCGCCTCGCCCACACCGTGTAGAAGCTGGTCGAACCGTCCTTCCAGCTCTCCCGCTGCCGGTCCCAGTAGCGCGGGGTCACCGCGAACCGGAATCTGACCACTGCTCCGTTCGGCGACTCCCGGTAGTCCATCCCCGTCGCCACATTCCCCACCAACGTCACCAGGGTGTCGTTCATCCCCGCCCCTCCCCTTCACCTTCGCCTTCGTCCACCGGCCGTCGCGGTGATCAGCACGTCCCACCCATGCTGACCCCGACCGACCGCACCCCGCCCCGGCCTGTGGACTACTGGCGGGTTGTGGACAACCTCGCCACCGTCGCGTACTGCTCGCGCACCTCCCGGTAGCGCAGCAGCTCCGCCGCGACCGGCTCCAGGACCCGCGCCCGCCCGCACCCGGCCGCCGCCTGCCGCAGCCGCTGCTCCGCGTCCTGCCCGTACCGCCGGGCCGGGCCGCGGGCCGCGATCGAGCAGGCCCATTCGACCAGGGGTCCGCCCACGATGCCCGTCACCATCAGCAGCACCGGCGGCAGCAGCAGCGGCTCCAGCACTCCGACGATCTGGCCCACCAGCCAGAGCCCGCCGTAGATCTGGAGCAGCGTCATGGCCGCCTGGGTCAGCACCGCGGCGGGCCACCAGGCGGGCCGCGGCGGCTTCCCGCCGGGCACCGCGACCGTCGCCGTCAGCTCGTCCAGCGCCTCCGGCAGCAGCTCGCCACCGCGCACCGCGGTCTCCCGCACCGCCTGCGCCCAGGGATCGGGCAGCCCCTTGACCGCCTCGTCGGAGACCGTGCGCACGGCCTGCTCCACCCGCTGGCGGGCGGTCACCTCCTGCTCGACCGGCGCCGGGGCCGTCCCGGAACCGCGCCCTCCGATCGCGGCCAGGGCGGCCAGTCCGGCCAAGGTGCGCGGGGCGCGCCGACCCTCGTACCAGCGCCACAGCCGCAACCACGGCGTCCCGCACGCCTTCCCGGCATTGCGCCGCCAGGCCCGCTCGGCGGCCAGCCCGGCCGCGTACGCGCCCACCGCCTCGGCCAGTCGGTCCTCGAACCCGGCCCGCGCGGCCTCGCCGATCTCCGGTCCCGGGTGCCCGTCGGCGACGTACAGCGGGCGCAGTCGACCGGCCGCCCGGTCGAGGTCGGCGGCGATCCGCCGGGTCGCGGCGCCCCGCTCCTGGGTGAACTGTCCGAGCATCTCGCGCAGTTCCCCCAGCCCCTCGCCGGTGAGCGCGGAGAGTCCGAGGACCGTCGCGCCGGGTTCGCCGTGCTCGCCGAGGGCGATCCCGTCCTCGTCGAGCAGTCGGCGCAGGTCGTCGAGGACCAGGTCGGCCGCCTCGCCGGGCAGCCGGTCCACCTGGTTGAGCACGACGAACGTCACCTCGGCGTGCCCGGCCAGCGGGCGCAGGTAGCGCTCGTGCAGCACGGCGTCGGCGTACTTCTCCGGGTCGACCACCCACACCACCGCGTCCACCAGCGCCAGCACCCGGTCCACGTGGTCGCGGTGCGCGCCGACCGCGGAGTCGAGGTCGGGCAGGTCGACCAGGACCATCCCGCGCAGCTCCCCCGCCCCGGAGGTCTCGCGCGGGCGCCGGCGCAGCCGTCCGGGGATCTCCAGCCGGTCCAGGAGCCCGGCCGCCCCGTCGGACCAGCTGCACGCGATCGGCGCGGCGGTGGTCGGGCGGCGCAGGCCGGTCTCGGAAATCTGTACCCCGGCGAGTGAATTGAAGAGCGTGGACTTGCCGCTTCCGGTGGCTCCGGCGATCGCGACGACCGTGTGCTGCGCGGACAGCCCGCGCCGGGCGGCGTACTCGTCGAGCACCCGACCCGCCTCGGCCAGCGTCTTGCCGTCGAGCCGGGTCCGGGACAGTCCGACCAGCTGGCGCAGCGCTTCGAGCCGGGTGCGCAGCGCCTGGCCCTCGGGGCTGAGCGGCGGCGCGGCGGGGGCCTTGCCGCCGTCGTTCTCCGCGCCGGAGACGGCCCGTACGAGGGCCTCGTCGGCGCCGCCGTCGCCGTCGGGGTCGTCGTCGCCCGGGCCCAGGTCCGTCCGGCGCGACCGCGCGATGAACCCGTCGTCCCAGCGCGGCCGCCCCTCCTCGCCCCGCTCGCGCCCGTGCTCGCCCCCGTGCTCGTGCTCGCGCTCGTGGGCCAGGTCACGGGGGTCCCGGGCGCCGAGGGCGTCGCGGGTGTCACGGGTGCCACGGTCGTCACGGTCGTCGCGGTCGTCGTGGTCGTGATCACGGTCGTCGGTTCGGTCGGTCAGGGCGGTCACCGCGTCACCTCTCCTTCTGCAGCACGGACAGCGCGGCGATCAGTTCCGCCTGGGGTTCCGGGGTCACTTCGAGTGCTTCGAGGGGCGCGAGGCGGCGGTCGCGTTCGCCGCGCAGCACCTGGTCGAGGTGGGCGCCGACCAGCTCGCCGCCGCGGTCGCGCAGCCGCAGGGCGACCTGGACGCCGACCCGCTCGGCCAGCTTCTCGCCCGCCACGCGGGCCCGCTTGCCGCCGAGCAGCACCGCGACGAGCAGCGCGGCCACGCCGTCCGGATCCGGCCCGGGCTGCTTCTCCAGCTGGGCCACCTCCTCCTCGGCCAGCTCCTCCAGGACGCGCCGCCAGCGGCGTACGGCCATCCCGATCCGCTCGGCCGCCTCCTGGTCGGGGGCCGGCATCGCGACGGCGGCCGCGGCCGGTTCCCGGCGCCACGCCTGCGCAATCCGCTCGTCCGCGGCGGCCACGGCGCACTGCAACAGCGCGCCGAGCGACTCGGCGAGGGAGTCGAGGAGTTCGTCGGGGGTGGTGTCGAGGGGGTAGCCGCGCCAGCGGGTGAGGGCGTCCCCGGCGAGTACCGCGCCGCCGTCGAGCCGGGTGCGGACCCGCTTGCCCTCCCGCTTGTAGGCGTCCTCGACGGCCGAGGTCAGGCGTACGGCGGCCGCGTGCTGGGCGGCGACGGCGGAGGCCAGCTCGGGCATCCGGCGCGAGAGCGAGTCCAGCACGCCGAGCGCGGTCCGCCCGACGGCCTGCTGCCGCGCGGCGGGGTCCTGCGCGTGGTGGCTGAGCCAGGCGAAGAGCGGCGCCACCGCGCTGGCCGGAAGCAGCCCGCCGTCACCGGCCGACTCGGGCAGCTCCGGGACGGTGAAGCGCGGTACGTCGCCCAACCCGGCCCGGGTGAGCAGCGCGGCGTACTGCCGCGAGACCTCGCCCAGGACCTGGTGCGGCACCCGGTCCAGGACGGTGACCAGGGTCGCCTTGTACTCCTTGGCGGTGCGCAGCAGGTGCCAGGGGACGGCATCGGCGTAGCGGGAGGCGGTGGTGACCATGACCCAGACGTCGGCGGCGCAGATCAGTTCGGCGGCCAGGGTCCGGTTGTCGACGACGAGGGAGTCGATGTCGGGGGCGTCGAGGACGGCCAGACCGCGCGGCAGGGTGCTGACGGTCTCGATGCGCACCTCGCGCGGCTGCCCGCCGCCCGTGGCGGCCGAGCGGCGACCGAGCCCCTTCGGGCCGACCGGAACGGCCTCCTCCTCGCCCTGCGGGAGCCAGACGCGCATCAGGTCGGGGAGCACGCGCATGCCGGCGAACCAGTGGTGGTCATCCGGATGGCAGACGAGGACGGGCGTACGGGTGGTGGGCCGGAGCACTCCGGCTTCACTCACCTGGCGGCCCACCAGAGAGTTGACGAGGGTGGACTTCCCGGCTCCGGTGGACCCGCCGACGACGGCGAGGAGCGGGGCTTCGGGGGCTTTGAGCCGGGGCACGAGGTAGTCGTCGAGCTGTGCGAGCAACTCTGACCTGGTCTGACGGGCGCGCGGGGCACCGGGCAGGGGCAGCGGTAGACGCACGGAGGCTACCCGGTCGCGCACGGCGGAGAGGGCATCGAGCAGCTGAGGCCGAACATCCAAGGTCACCACATGTGAAGAATGCCCAATTTGTGACCTTTTTTGAAGCTTATACGCCTCCTGCGCGGCGAACGCGACTCGGGTGGGGCATCCCGGCCACTTCCGACGGGCTCCGGGCGGCCCCCGTGGGGGCGGGCGGCGGACGGCCGCCGGTCCGGCGCCCCACGGCGGGCGCGCCCCTGCCGAGACATCACAGACAGACGGGACGAGTGGGGCACAGGCATAACGAGTGCACAACACCCGGGGCGCCGCGGCGCAAAAGCGATGCGAGAATCGCACCTGCCTGCGATTATCGGGACCGCTTCACCGAACCTCCACATCGTGGCACGCGGGGGAAGCAACCGGGACAAGGCGGCCGGAGCCCTATCCTTGACCCGGCACGGACCGCAGTCCCACCCCCACCCCGGGGCTCCAGGCCCCACAAGGCCACCTTCCGGCCCCCGTAGCTCAGTGGATAGAGCAGGTGCCTTCTAAGCACTTGGCCGCAGGTTCGAGTCCTGCCGGGGGCACCATTTCTCCACCACCGCGAGCCCTCCCTCCAGGGAGGGCTTTCGTGCAGGTCAGCGCACCCTACCGAGACAGCGGTAGCGCCGCGGTAAGGGCCGGACCACCACCCGGAAGCCCCCGGCGGCAGTCCAGCTCTCACCGGCTGAAGGCCCCTTTCTACGGGTGCCCACGGTGGATACACGGTGGCGTTTCCGAGCAGCCCTCAGCCCTCGGGCAGGTCTCCCCCGGCCTCGATCCGCTTCTTCAGATCGCTCAGGTGTCCGACGATGCAGCGGGCGTAGACCGCCAGAAGCACCGGGACGCTGTTACCGGCCCACTCCGCCACCTGTGCAGGGGGAACGCCGTCGTTCAGCCAGTTCGTGAGGCAGGTGTTCCGCAGGTCGTAGACGCGCTTGCCGAGGGGTGACGCGATCTCCTCGGGCGTGAGAACCTCCTGGCGCGCGGACCGCCATGCCCGCCGGATGACCGACCCTGCGAGCATCTCTCCCTTCTCACCCGGAAAGAGCAGATCGCCGGGCTTCAGCTGAGTGCCTTAAGAGCCCGGCCGATGGTGGTCCGGCCCACGCCGTAGGTGCGCATCAGCTCGGCTTCGGATGGAAGCCCCTCACTGATCTTGCCGTTCTCAATCTTCTGGCGCAGAGACTCCGAGATCTGCAAGTAGGCACCCCGTGGGCTGACCTACGGCATTTGCCCCCTGACCTCGATGCCCTCATCGTGACGAGGCTCGCTGCGTCCAGCTTCACACGTGACCTCACCCGCCCTGCCGCAGCGGCTGATCAGAACCGCCGGCACGCCGTCGCGATCTCAAGGTCATTCCGCTCCTTCACATGGCGGCAAGCCATACACCCGACCAAGCTCGACAGGTGATTCCTACACGGTCACCTCCGCCTCCAACTGCGAAATCAACGCACGCGCCCTCTCAACGTTCTGCTCTCGCGATACATGCAGGTTTCGACTGATTATGTCCTGAACCTGGGCTAGGACCCTCGCAAACCGCTCAGCATCGCGATCATCCTTGAATTCTGGAGCACTGAGATTCATTTGAAGAGCCGAAACCCCTTGAACTTCAACAGACCTATGAACCGTCAGTCTATTGCGAAGCAACTGCAACGCTTTGTCTCCCGAAACAAGCGCAGCGACACCAGGAACATCCCAATGAATTCCCTTCAGGGCAAGGTCCGCTCGCCTCATGTGCGTGAGATCCCACGCGGCACCCCAGCTATTTTCGAGCAGTCGACGCTCTTTGCCTGGCTTCAAGAGCAATTCTGCATACCCACTCGATTCGCAACCAGGAAACAAGAAATCACACGCGACTTGAAATTCATACATCCCGACGAACCCGAAGTCGCTATCAAGAGCTCCGACATACTCCTCGAGCAATCGCAATTTTCGCTGGACGTTTGCACCACGAGACTTGCGATAAACCCCTTGGAGCTTCAACACCAAAGCGTAAGACATCGTCTGCAGTTCCGACTCCTTCTTGGGCATGCCCACAGAAAAGCCGTCCACCGACTGAACCAAATCTGACGGCCGCCCGCCCTGATTTATTAGATACATGAGCGCTTCTGAATCTAGGTTCATCACGGTATGCAGGGCCCGCAGAATCTTTCGCGCTCTATGTTTATCCACCTGGTCAGAGAATCGGCCCCAGCAATTCTCTGCCACCCCTAGCGTGAAGTCGACGTGCATAGGCCCGATGAGGGTTCGAGCAGTCAGCAGGCCAACGAGTTGACGGCGCATGGTGGGCGTGAACGGCTTGCCCGAACCATGGAACCAGCGGTCGACACACACGACGATGTCTGAATCCAACATGAATACCGTCGGCTGGGCGCCGGGCGCTATGTTAAGGACTTTATACATTCCGTCGTCTGGATTTTCTGCGGGCGCCACATAGTCGCGACCATCCACTATGGTAGCGCGCACACGTCCATGCGCAACTGCCGAGAATTTGTATCTGACATCCGGAAACCCAACCCTAAGCAGCCCAACACCAGCAAAAACCTCCACTTGCCCAACCTGAGCAACTGCGGCGTGCCAGCGTTCGCTGGCGGCTGACATATCTAGCTCATCCGTGATGCCCACCCCCTTGCTGGTGATAAAGGCACGCTTCCCAGCTATCACTATCTTCGTGTCGCTAGAGCCAGTCTTGGGCAGGGGGTCCAAGCTCACATCCAGAGCCAACGCAAATCCATGCGCCTCTGCGTATGCGCGAGTCGCCGACAGAACGCTACGATTCCTCTCTGGCATTCCATGGACGACGGATGAAATATCAAGAAGGAGTACCGGCTCTCCTGAAGGTTTCATTGCCGCGCGGTAGTGAACTTGCCGAGTATTCCCACCTTGGCTAAGTGAGATGTCCATCGGATCGACGTGCAGGCGGGGCGCAGCGCAGAGAGCGTGTGTCAAAAATATTCCGAGGCCATTATCTCTTCGCATCAACTGAACCGAAATAACAACCCCGTGGTGAATCTCGATCGCGACTTCGCAAGCTCCGCAAGTCAAATCCAGCCCTTCGAAAGCATTCAATTTTGACCTGAGTGCTTTCAACAGCTCTTTTGGCAAGCTGTCCGGCAGCCACCACTTGACACTAATAGACCCATCCGGATTCACATCGCCCCCTAGACTCCCGCGCCCGCGTCGTTCACGACAACGCGACTGGAACTAGACGAGGTTACGGCGGGCGCCTGCTCGTGCGCAGTTGGATAACCAGGGCTTCACGCGCCTCGGCCTTGAGACACAGCCCCCGGTGCGGGGAAAGCCTTGCCACTGCGGCACCCCTGAGCATCGCCGCCGAGGCCGCCACCGGAAGCGCTCCATCCGGCGCATAGGTGGTGAGCGCGCGACAGCGGAAGCACCCCCGGTCGACAACCGCGCAGGTCAAAGCCGACGGAATGGGCCACTGAGCAAGCCTCTTCTAAGCACTTGGCCGCAGGTTCGAGTCCTGCCGGGGGCACTCTTTCTCCACCACCTCGAAGCCCTCCCCCGCGGAGGGCTTTCGCATGGGTCCCCGGACCCTACCGAGCCACTCGTAGCGCCCCGGTAAGGGCCGGATCACCGCCGTGCTCCGCGGGGGTTTTCCGGGGACGGGAGGGGGGACCGCGTGAGAGTGTCCGTACGGACGGTCGCCGCCGCTCGGCCGGGGCGGCGGGCGGGGTGTCGGGGCGGGGACGCCGGCGAGGGACGGGGTGGCGATGGCGGGGCAGCGGGGGCGCTCGCGCGGGGAGTTGATCCGGCAGCGGGCGCGGGGGCAGTTCGTGGGGCGGCGGGCTCAGCTGTCGCTGTTCGCGGACAACCTGGCCAAGGATCCGGAGTCCGACGTGGACCCGGCGGAGTTCCTCTTCCACGTGCGCGGGGTCGGCGGGGTGGGCAAGTCCACGCTGCTGCGGCAGTGGCAGGAGGCGGCCCGGCGCGCGGGCGCGGTGACGGCGGTGGTGGACGAGGGCGACGTCCAGGGCGTCCAGCGGACCCTGGTCGAGCTGGCCCGGCAGTTGGCGCAGCAGGCCGGTCCGCTCAAGGAGTTCGACCGGGCCGCCGAGCAGTACCGCCGGGAGCTGGAGGCGTCGGCCGAGCCGATGCCCGCGGAGGACGCGCAGCAGGAGCAGGCCTCGCTGTCGAGTCGGCTCGTGACGCAGGCGGCGCTGGGCACGGCCTCGCTGCTGCCGGGCGCCTCGGTGGTGACGGCGATGACGAATCCGGACGCGGCCGCCCAGGGCCTGGACCGGCTCCGGGCCGGTGTCCGCGGGCGCGGCCGCCGGGCCCGCGGGGGTGACGCGGCCGGGGTGAGCCGGGTGTTCGTCACCGAACTGGGGCGGCTCTGCGACCGGTACCCGTGGGTGGTGCTGTTCTTCGACACCTGGGAGCAGACCGGCCGCGCCCTGGACGAATGGCTGCGGGACCTGCTCGACGACGCCTTCGGGCCGGTGGCGGTCAACGTCATGGTGGTGCTGGCCGGTCGGGACGAGCTCGCCGAGCGCGAGTGGGCCGCGCTGCGGGCGCAGGTGGCCGACGTACCGCTGGAGGAGTTCACCGAGGTCGAGACGCGGGCGCTGCTGGCCGCGCGGGGGGTGACGGACCCGGGGGTGGTGGAGGCGGTGTGGCAGTTGTCCATGGGGCTGCCGCTGCTGGTGGAACTCCTCGCGCTGGCCCAGCCCGGCTCCGCGGAGGACGTGGACTCGGGCGGCGACGTGGTGGACGCGGCGGTCGACCGGTTCGTGCAGTGGTGCACGGACCTGCTCCAGCGCGAGGCCGTCCTGGCCTGCGCGCTGGCCCCGCGGCTCAACGAGGACGTCTTCGCCGCGGCCGTGCCGCCCGGGGCGCTGGAGCTGTGGACGTGGTGGTGCGGGCAGCCCTTCGTGACCGGCCACGGCGGCCACAAGCAGTACCACGCGGTGGTGCGGGCGAGCATGGTGCGCCAGCAGCGCACCCGTTCGCCGCGCCGTTGGACCGACGCGCACCTGCGGCTCGCCGATGCGCACGCCGACTGGCGGGCCGCCGTGGAGGCGGGACTCCCCGAGGCGAAGCGGTGGGGCGACGTCCTGTGGCGCGGGCACCTGCTGGACGAGGCGTACCACCGGCTCTGCGCGCACCCCACGGCCGCGTTGCCGCAGACGCTGGAGCTGGCGGTCCACGCGGCCGGGGAGGATCCCGCGGCCCTGTGGCAGTACACGGACGCCCTGGCGCAGGCCGCCCGGGACACCTCCGATCCCGACCTCGCGCGCTGGGCGGAGCGCCTCCAGGAGGCGGTGGCGGGCGACCAGCCCGTGCTGGACTGCCTCACCCGGCTGCTCAACCACGGTCACCTGCCGCAGTCCGTACGGGCCCTGGCCCACACCCTGCGCGGCCGGCAGCTCTACGTCGACGACCGCGAGGCGGAGGCGGTCGTCGAGTTCGACCGCGCGATCGAGGCCGATCCCCTGAACGGCCGCCCCTGGGCCCTGCGCGGTGACGCCCACCGCTGTCTGGGCGACTACGAACGGGCCGTCGCCGACCTGACGATCGCCCTCGGCATGGACCCCGGCGACTCCTGGTCCCTCTCCCGCCGTGGCGAGGCCCACCGCATGGCCGGACACCACGAGCAGGCCATCGCCGACCTCGACCGCGCGATCGAGGCCGACCCCGACAGCGACTGGGCCTTCGCCTCCCGCGGCGAGGCCCACCGCGAGAGCGGGCGGCTCGACGCGGCCCTCGCGGACTTCACCCGGGCGCTCGACATCGACCCCGACTACGTCTGGGCCCGCACGCAACGCGGCCGGACCCACCGCGAGAGCGGCCGTTACGACGAGGCCGTCGCGGACTACACCCGGGCGCTCACGATCACCCCGGACTACACCTGGGCGCTCGACTCCCGCGGCGAGGCCCACCGCATGGCCGGCCGCTACGACGAGGCCGTCGCCGACTTCACCCGCGCGCTCGCGCTCAACCCGGACTACACCTGGGCGCTCGACTCCCGCGGCGAAGCCCACCGCATGGCCGGCCGCTACGACGAGGCCGTCGCCGACTTCACCCGCGCGCTCGACATCGACCCCGCCTACACCTGGGCCGCCGCCCAGCGCGGCCTGGCCCACCGCATGGCCGGCCGCTACGACCGGGCCGTCGCCGACTTCGACACCGCGCTCGCGCAGGATCCCACCCTCCTCTGGGCGTTCGGCCAGCGCGGCGAGGCCCACCGCCAGGCCGGCCGCCACGAACGGGCCCTCGCCGACTTCGACGGCGTGCTCGCGCTCGATCCCCGCGATTGCTGGGTGCTGGGCTCGCGCGGGGAGACGTACGGCCAACTCGGCCGCTACGAGGAGGCCTTGGCCGACCTCACCGCCTCCCTCGCGCTCGATGCCACCAACACCTGGGTGCTGGCCGCCCGCGGCGACCTGCACCGCCAGTGCGGCCGTCACGGTCCGGCCCTCGCCGACCTCACCGGCGTGCTGGCCCTCGACCCCACCGCCGTCTGGGCGATGGTCCTGCGGGGCGTCACGCGGCGGCAGGCCGGCGACCTGACGGGGGCGCGCGAGGACCTGGAGCGGGCCCTCGCCCTGGAACCCGACGACCCGGGGTACCGGTTGGAGATGGTGCTGCTGGACACCCGGGAGTCGGGGTTCGCGGCCTGTGCGCAGGAGTGGACCGACGTGCTCCGCGCTCCGCTGTCCGGCCCCTTCGCGGCGGAGGTCGGCCGGCTGTTCGCGCTGCTGCGGGTCCTGCTCCCGGCGCCGCACGAGCCCGGCGCGGACGGGGATCGCGTGCCCGACGACCTCGCGGAGGCGACCGCCGTCTTCCTCGACGGGTCGGGGTACCACGAGCCCGTCGTCGACCTGCTCCGCTACCTGGACGAACTGTCCTCGCTGGACGGCGCGGTGGCCGAGCGCGCCCGCCGGTGCCGCCGGATCGTCCGGCGGCGGTGGGCCCCGGCGGGCACGGACCCCGCCACCGATCCGGCGGTCGGTCCGGGGGGCGATCCGGGGGGCGATCCGGGCACGGATCCAGGCGCGGGCGCGGGCGATGGTGCGGTATCGCACGATGCGTCCGGGCCGTTGTGACACGTCGCGTGTGCCGATCTTGTTCGGGCATCCGTGGAGTACCTAGATTGCGGGGATGACCACCTCGTCCACCTCCGAACGCTCCGGGACGGACCGGCGCGCGCTGCTCGCCGCGGCCGTCACCGTGCTGCTCTGGGCCTCCGCGTTCGTGTCCATCCGCGCGTCCGCCGAGCACTTCACCCCCGGCGCCCTCGCGCTCGGGCGACTCCTGACGGGGTCCGTGGTCCTGGCGCTCCTCCTGGTGATGCAGCGCGGCGGGGTGCCGCCGCGGCAGGCGTGGCCCGGGATCCTGGGATCCGGGCTGCTCTGGTTCGGCGTCTACATGGTCGTCCTGAACTGGGGCGAGCAGTTGGTGGACGCCGGGACCGCGGCCATGGTCGTCAACATCGGCCCGGTGCTGATCGCGCTGCTGGGCGGCTGGTTCCTCAAGGAGGGGTTCCCGCCGCTGCTGCTGGCCGGTATGACCGTGTCCTTCGTGGGCGCGGTCATCGTCGGCTTCTCGACCTCCGGAAACGGTTCCTCGTCGGTCGGGGGCCTGCTGCTGTGCCTGCTGGCCGCCGTGGCCTACGCATCGGGGGTGGTGCTGCAGAAGCCCGCGCTGAACCACGCGACCCCGCTCCAGGTGACGACCTTCGGCTGTGTCATCGGCACGGTCCTGTGCCTGCCGTTCGGCGGGCAGTTGGTCTCCGACCTCTCGCGGGCCCCCGCCTCGGCCACCCTCAACGTCGTCTACCTGGGCCTCTTCCCGACCGCGCTCGCCTTCACCACCTGGGCGTACGCGCTGTCGCGGACCACCGCCGGAAAGATGGGCGCGACGACCTACGCGGTGCCGGCCGTGGTGATCCTCATCTCCTGGCTCGCCCTGGACGAGGTGCCGGGCTGGCTGACCCTGCTCGGCGGCGCCGTCTGCCTGAGCGGCGTCGCCGTGTCCCGGCGGCGCCCCGCCCGCCCGGTGGTGCCGAAGGGCTGACGTCCGGCACGCGGCCGAGGGCCCCACGGACGACCATCGCATTCCGGCCGATGCTGGCCGAAATGCGCCTACGCACGCGATCGGTACGCCCTCCACCCCGAAGGAAGCCCCGCCGTGAACCAGCTCGACCCCGCGGACCAGCTCGCCCGCGCCCTCGCCTTCCGCCGGCTCCACGAGGAGCCGCGCCCCTTCGTCGTCCCCAACCCCTGGGACGCGGGCACCGCCCGCCTGCTCGGCGGACTCGGCTTCGCCGCGCTCGCCACCACCGGCGCGGGACTGGCCTACGGGCTCGGCCTGCCCGACGGCACCAACCGGGTCTCCCGGGACGACGTCCTGGCGAACGCCGCGGTCATCGTCTCCGCGACGCACCTGCCCGTCTCCGCGGACCTGGAGAGCGGGTTCGGCGAGACGCCGGACGAGGTCGCCGAGACCATTCGGCTCGCCGCCGCGGCCGGGCTGGTCGGCGGCTCGATCGAGGACTCGACCGGCCGCGCCGAGGACCCCGTGCGGCCGCTGGACGAGGCGGTGGAGCGGGTCGCCGCGGCCGTCGCCGCCGCCCGCGCGCTCGATTTCCCCTTCACCGTGACCGCCCGCGCCGAGAACTTCTTCCAGGGCCGACCGGACCTCCCCGACACCATCCGACGGCTGCGGGCGTACGAGGCCGCCGGCGCCGACGTGCTGTACGCGCCCGGGCTCCCGGACGCCGGGTCCGTGCGCGCGGTGTGCGCCGCCGTCGACCGCCCGGTCAACGTCCTGATGGGCTCGCCCGCGCTCGCGCTGTCGGTGGCGGAGCTCGGGGAGCTCGGCGTGCGCCGGATCAGCGTCGGCTCCGCGCTGTCGCGGGCCGCGCTCGGCGCGGTGGTCCGCGCCGCCGAGGAGATCCGTACGCGGGGCACCTTCGGCTTCGGCGCCCAGGCCCTCCCCTACCCCGAGGTCAACGCACTGATGACGGCGGACGCACCGACCACCACGGAGGACTGAGGCCCGATGGACGCTCATACGGACGCCGGGGAGGGGGCCTCCGCGGTGCTCGCCGCCGGACCCGCCGCCGTGTTCCGGTGGTTGCTCGACGACGAGGACCGCGGCGGTGCGCGGCCCCCGGACGAGCAGGGCCCCGTCGAGCAGGGCCCCGTCGAGGAGGGCCCGGCCGACCCCCGCGGGGCTCGGCGCGCGACGACGGCGCTCGTCGCGCGCCGGATCCTGGACGCGTTCCTGTCCGCGCCCACCGGGGTCCCCGGCCCGGGCACCGGGGAGGCGAATGCGGACGCGGACGCGGACGGGGAGGCGATCGCCGACCGTGTCCGCGCGGAGCGGGGCGCCTTGGAACCGCTCCTCAGGGACCTGATCGGGCGGGGCCGTGCCACCCGGCGCCTCGTCCTGCGCCAGCGGGCGCCCCTCCTCCTGCCCGGCTGCGCCCGACGCCGCGGCCCGGCGCTCGTCGGACTCGGCGTACGGCTGCCCGCCCCCGGCGCCCCGGAGTTCCTCCGGCGCTCCCAGGCGCGCCCCCTGACCCTGCTGCACGCGGCCTTCCACCTGGCGCTCGCCCGGTTGCCCGGGCCGTTCCTGCCCGAGGTGGTGGGCGCGCATTACGCGATGAGCGCCCTCGGCGCCGACGCGCTGCTGCTGGGCACGGACGACCCCGGGGACGAGCCGCGGGCCCGTACGGTCCTGGTCGACTACCTCGCCCTCACCGAGCACGCGCCGGACGGCGAGCGGGACCGGCGGCGTCTGACCGCCGCCGTCGCGCTGGTGCTGCGGCTGGAGCGCGAACACGCCGCGCTGCTCGGCGAACTGGCCGACTGGCACGCCGGGCTGGCCCCCGACGCGCGGGTCGCCCGGATCCTGCTGCGGCACGCCCCCTGCTTACCGGGCCCGGAGTTACGGGGATCGGAGTTACCGGGCCCGGAGTTACGCGGATCGGAGTTACGAAGGTCGGAGTTACGGGGGTCTGAGTTACGGGGCCCGGACTCGCGGCGCCCCGAGTTATGGAGCCCCGGCTCGCGCGACACGGCCTCACGGAGCCCGGGATCGGTGGGTCCGGACGTACGCCGCCCGGACCTGCGGCGGCTGGACGTCCGGCGGCTGCCGGAGTGGCTCGACGACGAGGACCACGAACTGACCTCCCTGGTCGAGGCGTTCCGGCGCTCCTCGACCACCGGGCCGGCTGCCGGAACGGCGCCGGACTTCGGCCGGCCGCTGTTCGAGCTGCTCGACGAGGACGAGGCCGAGCACTTCGCCCGGTGGGGCGAAACCGTCGCGGCCGGCGGACCGGCCGGGCTGGCCCGGCAACCGAACCCCGTCGGTGACGCGGCGGCGTTGGTCTGGGCGCGCCGCATCGCCAACGTCGAACGGTTCCCGCACCTGCGGTCCTCCCCCGACCCGGTGCCCGCATCCGCGTCCGCATCCGCATCCGCGCCGGGCCTCGACCCGGACCCGGACCCCGACCTGATCTCCCCATGCCGCTGAACCACCCCGCACGCCGACGCGCGCCCGTCGACCGGCCGCCGTTGTCAGACCCCGGTGCCACCATCGCCCCATGGACGAAGAGCGCTTCTGGCAGTTGATCGAAGAGGCCCGGACCCGAGCGGGCGCCGATGCGCGCACCGGCGCCGACCCGGCCGCACAGGACATCGCGGGCCAGGCGTCCGCGCTGCTCGCGCGGCTGCCCCCCGCGGACATCGCGCGGGCGCAGCAGGTCCTGTGGGACCTGCTCGCGCAGTCGTACCGGAGCCCCTTGTGGGCCGCCGCCTACCTGATCAACGGCGGTTGTTCGGACGACGGTTTCGACTACTTCCGCGGCTGGCTGATCACCCGGGGCCGGGCAGCGTTCGAGCGGGCGCTGGCCGATCCCGACTCGCTCGCGGGCCTGCCCGCGGTCGCCGCGGCCGTGGCGGAGGGCCTGGAGTGCGAGGACACCCTGGACATCGTCTGGCAGGCCTACCGCGCGGCGACCGGGACGGAGTTGCCGGACGGCTCGCTCACGATCAGCTACCCCGACCTCGACCCGGAGTGGGACTTCGACTTCGACGACGAGGAGGAGATCACCCGGCGGCTGCCCGCGCTGGCCGTGCTCTGCCTGACGTAGCCCGGCCGGTTCGGGCGTCAGGCTCCGGGCGCCGGGGCCGCCGGGCCGCCGAGGCCCACCTCGTGGGCCAGCAGCGCGGCTTGCACCCGGCTCGTGCAGCCCGTCTTCTCCAGGATCGAGCCGACGTGCGTCTTGACCGTGCCGATGCCGATCCCGAGCCGCCCCGCGACGGCCGCGTTGGCCAGCCCGGCACCGAGCAGGCCCAGCACCTCGCGCTCGCGCTCGGTCAGCGCCGCGATCCGGGCGTCGGAGGCTCCCGGTGCCGGGCCGCGCACGGGTCGCACGGCGCCGCCGCCCTCCAGCATGCGCCGGATGACGGTCGCGGTGACCCCGGGCGAGAGCACGGCGTCACCGGCGGCCGCCGACCGTACGGCGCTGATCAGCTCGTCGGGGCCCTCGTCCTTGAGCAGGAAGCCGGTGGCTCCGGCGGCCAGCGCGCGCAGGACGTTGTCGTCGTCGCCGAAGGTGGTGAGCATGACCACCTGGGGCCGGGGCTCCAGGGCGGTCAGCGGGCCGATCGCCGCGAGGCCGTCGAGGACGGGCATCCGGATGTCGATGAGCACCACGTCCGGGTGGTGCAGGGCGGCGAGTTCGACGGCGGCGGCGCCGTCGGCCGCCTCGGCGACGACCTCGATGCCTCCCGCGTGCCGCAGGATCATCCGCACCCCGGCCCGGATCATCTGCTCGTCGTCGGCGAGCAGCACCCGTACGACGGCGCCGGAGGCCGGGCCGGGGGCGTGGTCGGGAGCACCGTCGGGGGCGTGGTCGGGGCCGGGCTGCTGGTTCATCCGGTTCATCGTGAACTCCTCGGCGCCATCGGCACCTCGAATCGGTCGATCGTGGTCAGGATGCCGCCGCGGAAGCAGTAGCGGACGAGCCGCAGGACGTCGGCGTCCTCCGCGTCGCGGTCGCCGACGTACGGGAAGACGCACTCGGAGGCGCCCGCGGGCCGGGGCGGTTCGTGCCCCGCCGCCGCGGCGCGGGCGAGGCCGAAGTCCACGACGCCCGCGTACCGCGCCTCGTCCCGGTCCATGCCGATCCGCGGCGGCTTGGGCGCCACGTAGCGGGAGGGCTGCGCGTGCGCCGCCAGTTGGAAGCCGGCCGCGAGGACGGCCACGATCCCGGCGAGACCCAGCAGCGCGGACGCGGCCTGGGCGAGGGGCACCAGGAGGGGGGCCCGGCGCAGCCGCCCGGCCTCCGCCGCGATCCGCACGGCGAAGCCGTCACCGGCGTCCGGGTCGGCCGCGCTCCCGGCCCCGGCCCGCGCCCCCGCGGCCGCGCTCCCCTCGTGCGCACGCCCCTCGTCCTCCTCGGCCGCGCTCCCCGCCTCCCGCGTACGGTCCCGGGCGTCGGCGGCCGCGGCGCCACGGCCGGGGCCCACCGGGATCCGGGCGACGACGGCGAAGCCGACGCCCCAGGGGCCGGCGGAGAGCATGCCGCCGAGCAGGGAGACCCGTTCGCGCAGCCCCGACAGCCCGCGCCCGGACCCGACGGGCGCCGCCCGCGGATCGGGGGCCGCGGCGCGGGCGCCGTTGACCACGCTCACCTCGACGAGCGCCGCCGTGTGCGCGACGGCCACCTCCACGGCGGCCCCCACCGCGTACCGGTGGACGTTCGTCAGGGCCTCGCGCACCACCCGGTGCACGGCCCGGCGGACCCGCGCCTCCAGCCGGTCGGTGTCCGGACCGGTCCAGGAGAAGTCCACGGCGACCCCGCCCGCCCGGGACTCCGCGACCAGCGCCTCGATGTCGGCCCGGGTGCCGGTGGCGTCGGTCAGCGCGTCCGTACCGGTGTCCCGGCCCAGCGGCCCGAGCACCCCGAGCACCTCGCGCAGTTCCCGCATGGCGTCCCGCGTCGCCTGCCGGATCAACGCGGCGCTGTCGCGCAGCTCCCGGGGCTGGCCGCGCAGCGCCATCTCCAGGCCGCCGGTGTGCAGGGAGATCAGGCTGAGCCGGTGACCGACCAGGTCGTGCATCTCGGCGGCGATGCGCGAGCGTTCGTGGATGCGCGATTCGCTGTCCGCGAGCCGCCGGGCCTCCTCGGCGGCGGCGGTCCGCTCCCGCAGCGCGACGAGCAGCCGCTGCTGTTGGCCGGCGGAGGCGCCGACCAGGCCCGGCACGAGGACGGCGACGGCGGCCAGGATCGCGCCGACCGTCAGCCCGTAGTCCCAGGTGCCGCCGGTCTGCCGGTAGACGGCCAGGCCCGCCGTCGGGACGGTCACCGCGCTGGCCGCGAGCAACACCGCGGCCCGCCGCCCGGTCCCCGCCAACCGCCGGGTCACCGTGTACGCGGTCACCGCCGCCAGCGGGGCGAGGGCGGTCATCGCGCCGAGCAGGGCGCCCATGAGGACCAGCGCGACCTCGGGGAAGCGGCGGCGCACGACGAAGACCGCGAGCGCGACGAGGGTCAGCGCGAGCTTCGCGTTCAGCCCCAGGGCGCCACCGATCCGGTTGAGCACCTCGTACGCCGCAAGAATGAGGAGTCCGCCGCCGACCGCTTCGGCCGCGGCGCGGGCCATCGTGCGCCCCATAAAAGACATATCCCGGATTATCCGAGGTCGCAGGGGTCTCCCGCGTGCACCTCACGGTGGATCGGCTCCTCTGTCCAAAGGGAGAGGCGGGCGGGGGCGGATATCCGTATCAGACTTGCGGTGAATAGAGGTTCGTCCGCAGGGCGGACCCGCCGGGGGATCGCGGCGGCAACACTGGAAGACATGAAGCGTCCCTTCGTCATCGCCCTCGCCACCGTGGGAGTCCTCGCCGTCGCCGCCGTCGCGCTGCCGAACCTCCCGCCGAACCCGGTGACCGACATGGTCAACGCCCGTCTCTTCGACAACGAGGAGAAGACGTTCGCCACCGCGGCGGACGCGCCGAAGCAGGGCGACCCCGCCTTCGCCCTGCCCGACTGGATCCCGCAGGACGCCAAGCGGGTCCGGGTCAAGGCCCACACGACGGGCGACGCGAAGCTGATCCGCTTCACCCTCGGCCGGACCCCGATGGGCGGATCCCCCTGCGCGGACGCCCCGGCGCAGCCCGGCAGCCCCAAGCTCGCGGCGAAGTGGTGGCCGAAGGACACGGGGAGCGGGGCGAGCCCGGAGTGCCGGGGCCGCTACCACGTCGTGGTGCGCGGACAGAAGGTCTACGCCTGGACCAACGGTTCGGTGACCCCGGGCGCGGTCCCGCCCACGGCGACGATGGCCGGCGCCACGGCGACGCGCTGACGTGCGCCGGAGCACGGGACCGGACCGCCCTGGTTGCGCGCCCCCGGCCTCGACTACCCTCGTTCAGGTGATCGAGTACGTGAAC
Source organism: Streptomyces sp. NPDC059917 (assembly GCF_042730635.1). NCBI lineage: Bacteria > Bacillati > Actinomycetota > Actinomycetes > Kitasatosporales > Streptomycetaceae > Streptomyces > Streptomyces sp. NPDC059917. The sequence continues at coordinate 155,366 of NZ_JBHWLC010000004.1, read as the reverse complement.
CAACTCGGCGGCGGCGCCCCGCGGATCGGCGCGCTGCCCCAGGGCAGCGCCGTGTCCCTGTGGGCCCTGGACACCACGCTGGACGTGGTCGGCGGACACCGCGTCGCCGAGGCGCTGTCCCTGCTCGACCCGGCCGAGCGCGACCAGGCCGGCCGCCGCCGCCAGCAGGCCGACCGGCACCGCTACCTGGCCTCGCACGTCGGGCTGCGGGTCCTGCTCGGCGGATATCTGGGCCTGGCCCCCGAGCGGGTCTCGCTCGTCCGCGAGGTCTGCCCCTGCTGCGGTGGCCCGCACGGCCGCCCCGCCGTCGCCGGCGGCGCGATCCACTTCTCGCTCTCGCACAGCGGTGACCTGGCCTACTTCGCCTTCTCCCGGGTTCCGCTCGGGGTCGACGTGGAGGCGATACCGAGCCCCGAAGCCGTGAGCGACGTACTGCACACCCTGCACCCCGACGAGACCGCCGAGCTGAAGGCGCTGCCCGCGTCGGGACGGCCGTCGGCCCTGTCCCGGATCTGGTGCCGCAAGGAGGCCTACCTCAAGGCCACCGGCACCGGCCTCGCCCTGGGCCTCGTCGACCCGTACGTCGGCTCCGCCCCCGCCCCCGCCGCGGTCGCGGGCTGGACCCTGACCGACCTCCCGGCCCCCCGCGGTTACGCGGCCGCGCTGGCCGTACAGGCGGGCCCCACGGCCTGAACGCGCCCGCCGGGCCCTAGCCTGGCGGCATGGACATCCGCCGGGCCCGCAGCGTTGCCGAACTCGTCGCCGCCGAGGGGCTCTTCGACGGCCCCGCCCGCGAGGACCGGGCCGCCCGGTTCCTCGCCGCCGCCGGGCACCTGATGCTCATCGCCTACGTGGACGGCGTACCGGCGGGCATGGTCTCCGGCGTCGAGATGAGCCACCCCGACAAGGGCACCGAGATGTGCCTGTACGAGCTGAGCGTGGACGAGGGCCACCGGCGCCGCGGGATCGGCCGCGCCCTGACCCGCGCGCTCGCGGACGAGGCCCGGGCGCGCGGCTGTTACGGCATGTGGGTGGGCGTGGACACCGACAACGAGGCGGCGCTCGCGACGTACCGCTCGGCCGGCGCCGTGGACGAGGGCGTCTTCACGATGCGCGGCTGGGCCCTCGGCGCCGCCGAGGACGCGGCTCCGGAGGCCTGACGCGACGGGGTGCGCCCGGGGCATGTCCCACCCGTCACATCCGTCACACCGAACCCCCCTTGGGCGGCGTGTCGTGCGCCCACTCGGCGCACCCTCCGCGCGCACCCTCCCCGCCTCGCCGAGCATCGGCCGCATGACCGCAATCACCGCGCTGCTCCCCGCCGCCGCCCTGCTGGCGGCGACCGCGCTGCCCCTGCAAGCGCACTCCGGCGCGAGCGGCGGCCACGACACCGCCCCCTACGTCGTCGTCCTCAAGGACACCTCCACGCGCGCCCCGGCCCGGGCCCTGGCCGCCGAGGCCGCGCGGGCGGGCGACACCGTCGACCGGGTGTACGACACCGCCCTGAGCGGCTTCGCCGTACGGACCACGGCGGCCCGCGCGGCCGAACTCGCCGCCGATCCGCGCGTGGCCTCCGTCGAGCCCGACGCCCTCGTCCACACCACCGGCACCACGACCGGCTCCGACACCACCGGCGGGCCCGGGTCCCAGGCGCGGGCGCCCTGGCAGTTGGACCGCCTCGACCAGAGCGCGCTCCCGCTCGACGGGGCGTACGCGTACCCGGGGACCGGCGCGGGCGTGACGGCGTACGTCCTCGACACCGGGATCAACACCGCCCACACGGAGTTCGGCGGCCGCGCCGTCTTCGGGGCCAACGAGACCACGGAGGCCGCGCAGGACCTCAACGGGCACGGCAGCCACGTGGCGGCGAGCCTGGGCGGCGCCACCTACGGGGTCGCCAAGGGGGTGAGCCTGATCGCGGTCAAGGTGGCCGACCAGCAGGGCAGCGGCAGCGTCTCCGACATCATCGGGGGCATCGACTGGATGATCGGCCACGCGCTCAAGGCGAGGAGGGCGGGCGGGGGCCCGGCCGTCGCCAACATGAGCATGGGCGGCAGCTACAGCTTCGGCATGAACCGGGCCGTCGCCAAGGCCGTCGCCTCCGGCATCACCTTCACCGTCGCGGCGGGCAACGACAACGCCAACGCCTGCTACTCCTCCCCCGCCAGCACCTCGAGCGCCCTGACGGTCGGCGCGACCGACGCCACCGACCGGCGGGCCTCCTTCTCCAACTACGGCCGCTGCGTGGACGTCCTCGCCCCGGGTCTGGGCATCACCTCGGCCTGGAAGGGCGCTCCCGACGCCGTCCGGACCCTGTCGGGCACCTCCATGTCCGCCCCGCACGTGGCCGGTACCGCCGCGCTGATCCTGGCCGCCGGAACGGCCGGGACCCCGGCACAGGTGGCCGCGGTGATCACCGGGAGCGCGGCCGTCAACAAGATCACGAACCTGCCGGTGCGCACCCCGAACCTGCTCCTGCAGACCCCGCGCACACCCGTGACGGCCCCGGCCCCCGCGCCCGTACCCGCGCCCGTGCCCGCGCCGGTACCGGCTCCCGCCCCCGCACCCGCCCCGGTAACGGCGCCCGCGCCCGCCCCGGTAACCGCCCCGGTGACGGCCCCCGCACCCGCCCCCGTGACGCCCTCCGCCCCGCCCGTGCAGCCCGCTCCGTAGGGCCGTACGGCGTCACGGCCTCGCGGGACGGAATCCGCAGGTCGGACTAGGTGCGGACGCACCCGGAACACCCGCGGGACACCCCACCCGCCCCACCCGCGACCCCACCGACCAGTCGGTACCCCGACCACTCCCCGCCCCGTTCTGATGGGACATCAATTTCTGAGTGCTTCGGGCGAAAGCAAGTCATTGACTTCTCATGACCGCGACGCGTCAATATCGGCCACCGCACCGGCTCGGCCTCTCCCCCACAGCGGGTGGGGGGAGGGTTCGTTTGACGAAGGAGTCGCGACCCAGTGAGTACGACAACGTTCCGACGAAGAGTTCTGGCCGGGGCGGGCGCCCTTTCCCTGGCCCTGACGGGTGGCGTGGTGGGCCTGGCGGGTTCGGCTCAGGCAGCGACCAAGACCACGCCGGTCGCCATGAACTGCGTCGCCCCCGCGCCGCAGCCGGGTGCCAACGGCAACCAGGACTTCACGATCACGCTCCCGGACGGCGCCAAGGCCGGGCAGTCCGTGCCGATCACCATCGACCCGGGCGAGACCCCGGTCATCCCGATGTTCACGATCGACACGGTCAACACCATCAAGGCCAAGCTGTTCGTGGGCGGGGTCGCCCAGACCGTCACGAGCCCGGCCGTGCCCAGCCACCAGGAGGCCAACAAGAAGGCCGACCCGCCGGCGTTCAGCGGGAACATCACCATCCCGGACGGCACCGAGGGCACCACCGTCCAGATCACCATCGACCAGGTGATCACGGACGCCGACCTCGGCGGCACGGTGTACACCACGACCTGCACGCCCGGCCCGCGCCCCAGCGGTTCGGTCGGCTCGGTCGCCGTGGAAGCCCTGCCCAAGGACCCGATCACCACGAAGGTGACGCCCAACAGCGGCAAGGCGGGCACCGCCGTCGTCGCCACCGGCGCCAACTTCCCCGCGGGCGCCGTGACCTGCTCCGCCCTCCTCGGCGGCGCGGCCACCGGTGACACCGGCACAGGCACGGCCGACGCGTCGGGCGTCGCCACCTGCAACATCACGGTCACCAAGAAGGCCGACGCGATCAAGATCGACGGCTCGATCGCCCCGGCCAAGGCGTTCGTGTTCCTGGAGGACCAGGCGGGCGTGAAGAACCCGGTCGACGTCGAGGTGCTCCCCGGCCCGCTGGCGCTGGGCCCGAAGGACGGCCAGCCCGCCGTCAGCTTCGGCTCCGTCACCATCAACGGCAAGGCCCAGTCGGTGGTCGGCATGTTCAACGCCGCGACCGTCCAGGACTTCCGCGGCGGCACCCTGGGCTGGGACGTGACGGCGACCCGTACGCCGTTCCTGAACCAGACCACCGGTCACTCCATGGCCAAGGCCCAGATCGGCATCCAGCCGACCTGCACCGTGACCAACGCGGACAGCCCGAGCACCTGCTCCGCCGGAACCCCCGGCGCGATCACGGACACCCCGATGAAGGTCGCCTCCCAGGCGGCCGGCGGGGACGAGCTGACCGGTGGTGAGTTCGCCGTCGGCGGCGCCGGGATGATCCAGCTCCCGCCGTTCATGTTCGCGGACACCTACCAGTCGGTCGTGACCTTCTCCATCGCCTGACCGGTCAACCGGGTGGTGGGGGGGGGGGGGGGCCCCCCCCCCCCGCCCCCCCCGCCCCCGCCCCCCCCCCCCCCCCCCGGCACGCCCCCCCCCCCC
>NZ_JBHWLC010000004.1:0-150995 GCF_042730635.1 Streptomyces sp. NPDC059917 | reverse complement strand
GGGGCGGCGGTTTTCACAACACCCCGCGCTCTTTATTTTGCCCGCAACACCTCGCTTGCGGTGCCCCCCCCCCCCCCCCCGCCCCGGCCCCGGGGGGGGGGGGGCCCCCCCGCCCCCCCACCACCCTTCCCGTTTCCGTCACGTCTGGAGACCCGCCCATGTGCTCCCGCACCTGCCCGCCCGGCCGAAGCGCCCCCCGAAGCGGCCTTCCCTTCGGCCTTCCCCTCGGGCTGCTCCTCGGCCTGCTCCTGCCGCTCGCCGGCCTGCTCCTGCCCGCCGGGACCGCGCACGCCGCAGAGAACGGCACCTGGGGCGTCTTCCCGACGCCCCCGGCGGGCGCGGCGATGACCGACCGGGCGTACTTCTTCCACCAGGGCACGGCCGGGACCACGGTCAGTGACAGCGTGACGATCCTGAACTCCTCCGCCAAGGACCTGACCTTCCAGGTGTTCGCCACCGATGCCGTGAACACCCCGGCCGGTGGCGCCTTCGCGCTGCTGCCCGTCGAGACGAAGCCCAAGGACGTCGGCACCTGGCTCTCCCTGCCCAAGGACACGGGCACCGTCACCGTCCCCGCCAAGGGCCGCAAGGACATCCCCTTCACCGTGAAGGTCCCCGAGGACGCGACGCCGGGCGACCACGTCGGCGGGATCGTCGCCCTCAACACCGAGGTGGAGGGCGTCCAGAAGGAGGGCAAGGTCCAGGTCGGGGTGAAGCGCTCGGTCGGCGCCCGGCTCTACTTCCGCGTGCCGGGGCCGCTGACCCCCGGCCTGAGCGTCGAGGACGTCCGGGTCCACCGGGACGCGCCCCTGCTGCCGTGGGTGCACGACGCGTCGGCCACCATCACGTACACGCTGGTCAACCGGGGCAACGTGGTGATCGAACCGAAGGTGGCGGTGAGCGCCGAGGGCCTCTTCGGGCGGGACGTGCTGTCCCGCCCGGGGCGGGAGCTGCGGCTGACCCTGCTGCCGGGCCAGCGCATCGAACTGAGCGAACCGTGGCCGGACGCGCCCCAGTTGGACTGGGTCACCGTCAAGGTGACGGCCGGCTCCGCGACGTACCCGGACCTGACCACGACCGGCGGGGCGGAGTTCCTCGCCGTGCCCTGGCCGGCGGCGGGCGCGGCGCTCGTCCTGCTGGGGGTCGGCGTGGCGGCCTGGGTGCTGCGTCGGCGGCGCCGTGCGGACGGGGAACTTCCGCAAACGGCGGGGGACTTGGCTGAAACCCGCTGATCATGAAGGGTGTCCCCAGGTGGCGGCGCTCGTCCGCCACCGCTACGGGGAGGCACTTCCATGGACCGACAGCAGCCCGCCGACCGGACGGCCACGGACACGGTCGCGGGCCCGGCCCTGCTGACCCTGATCGAGCGCGCCTTGAGCACGGGCACCGCCGCCCACCTCCCCGGCCGCGACTTCCTGCGCCTGACCCTCCCGCTCTTCGACGGGGACGGCGGCCACGGGAGCGGGGTCCCGGTCACCGTGGACGTGATCGCCGACGCCGACCGGGCCCCGCACTCGATCGCGTACCTGCTGCCGGGCGGCGGCCTGAACTTCGCCGCCGAGTTCCTCGCCCCGGGCGGGCGGGGCCTCGCCCACCACCTGCGCCGTCGGGGCCACCTCGTCGTCGGGGTCACCCCGCGCGAGGACGCGGCCCGGCCCGGTGACGTCACCGCCGGGTGGGGGCTCGCCGCGCACCGCCGGGACCTGGCCGGGGTGGTGGCCGGGCTGGACCGCGTACTGGGCCTGCCGTACCAGTACGCCGGGCACTCGGCCGGGGCCGCCCTCGCCCTCGACGCGGCCGCCCACGACCCCTCGCCCCGGCTGCGGCGCGTCCTGGCCCTGGACACGACCGGCCCGCTGACCGGCCCGGACGCCGCCCGGGCCGCCGCGACCCGGGACGCGTACGCCGCCCAGCTCGCGGCGGGCACGCACACGAGCGATCCCGGGCTGGCGGGGCTGGTCTCCCGGGCCGTGACGGACCCGGACGGCGCCTCCGCCGTGCCGTGGCCGCCGGACCCGACGCTCCGCTTCACCCACGCGGGCCTGGCCCACTTCGCCCTGATCCGCACCGCCGAGCTGCCGGGCCCGGCCAACTGGATCTACGCCCGGGGCCACGCCGCCGGCAGCTACGCCTTCGGCGCCGCACCGGCCGAGGACCGCTTCACCCTGACCCACACTCCCCTCACCGCATGGCACGCGGCGACGTCCGCCCTGGGCAGCGGGCTGATCCCGGTGGCCCTGCTGCGCGATCTGAGCGCGATCTGGGCGGGCGACGACGCGACGTACGCCCTCGCCTGGGACCGGATCCGCGCGCAGGTGCTCTGGCTCAACACCGAACACGGCCGCGGCGACCACCCCCGCGGCGCGGACCTGATCCGCGCGGCCGGCAACCCCGAGGTCACCTACCGCGTGGTCCCGGGCTACGCCCACGGCGACGCCACCTGGAGCGACACCGCCGCCGAGGACGTGTGGTCCCTCGTGTAGCCGTTCCACGACTTCGACGTGACCACGGGACGGCGGGAACCCCCGGCCGGTGAGGGTTGGCCGGGGGTTCGACGGGGGGCTGCGGGGGCGTCAGTGGTTGCGGGGGAAGCCCAGGTCGACGCCCGAGGGGGCCTCCGAGGGGTCCGGCCAGCGGGTGGTGACGACCTTGCCGCGGGTGTAGAAGTGGATGCCGTCGTTGCCGTAGATGTGGTGGTCGCCGAAGAGCGAGTCCTTCCAGCCACCGAAGGAGTGGTAGCCGACCGGGACCGGGATCGGCACGTTCACGCCGACCATGCCCGCCTGGACCTCCAGCTGGAAGCGGCGGGCGGCGCCGCCGTCGCGGGTGAAGATCGCGGTGCCGTTGCCGAACGGCGAGGCGTTGATGAGGGCGACGCCCTCCTCGTAGGTCTCCGTGCGCAGGACGCACAGGACCGGGCCGAAGATCTCGTCGCGGTAGGCGTCGGAGTCGGTGGAGACGTTGTCGAGGAGCGAGAGGCCGATCCAGTGGCCGTTCTCGTTGCCCTCCACGGTGTAGCCGGTGCCGTCGAGCACGACGTCCGCGCCCTGGGCGGCCGCGCCGGTGACGTAGGAGGCGACCTTGTCGCGGTGGGCCGCGGTGATCAGCGGGCCCATCTCGGAGGTGGGGTCGTTGCCGGGGCCGATCTTGATCTTCTCGGCGCGCTCGCGGATCTTCTCGACCAGCTCGTCGGCGATGGCGCCGACCGCGACGACCGCGGAGATCGCCATGCAGCGCTCGCCCGCCGAGCCGTACGCCGCCGAGACCGCCGCGTCGGCGGCCGCGTCGAGGTCGGCGTCCGGGAGGACGAGCATGTGGTTCTTGGCGCCGCCCAGGGCCTGCACGCGCTTGCCGTTGGCGGAGGCGGTGGTGTGGATGTGGCGGGCGATCGGCGTGGAGCCGACGAAGGAGACGGCGGCGACGTCGGGGTGCGCGAGGAGCGCGTCGACGGCGACCTTGTCACCGTGGACCACGTTCAGCACGCCCGCCGGCAGCCCGGCCTCGGTGGCCAGCTCGGCCAGCTTGTTGGCGGCCGAGGGGTCCTTCTCGCTCGGCTTGAGGATGAAGGTGTTGCCGCAGGCCACGGCCAGCGGGAACATCCACATCGGCACCATCGCCGGGAAGTTGAAGGGGGTGATGCCCGCGACGACGCCGATCGGCTGGCGGATCGAGGAGACGTCCACGCGGTTGGAGACGGAGGTCGACAGCTCGCCCTTGAGCTGCGTGGTGATGCCGCAGGCCAGCTCGACGATCTCCAGGCCGCGGGCGACCTCGCCCAGCGCGTCCGAGTGCACCTTGCCGTGCTCGGCGACGATCAGCTCGGCGATCGCGTCGCGGTTGGCGTCGAGGAGCGCGCGGTAGGCGAACAGCACCTTGGTGCGGGCGGCCAGCGAGGACTGGCCCCAGGAGAGGAACGCCTCCTTGGCGACCCGTACCGCCGCGTCGACCTCTTCGGTCGAGGCGAGCGCGACCTGGGTGGTGACCTCGCCGGTGGCCGGGTCGGTGACCGGGCCGTAGTTGCCCGACGCGCCCTCGACGGTCGTGCCACCGATCCAGTGGTTGACGGTCTTCATGCCTTGCTCCTTCACAGATGGCGACGTCGCTGCGCGGCTTGCCGGTCGTACTCTTCACGGGCTCCGGCCGCCGACGCACGGGTCGCGGTCTCGGCCACAGGAACATCCCACCACGCCGCCGCAGGGGGTGGGCCCGACACAGTGTCGGGCGTTCGGGTCTCCACGTAGACACATGTGGGACGGTCCGCGGCGCGCGCCGCGGTCAGGGCTTCCCGCAGGTCACCGACGGTGCGGGCGCGGAAGACGGCCATCCCGAGGGAGGCCGCGTTGGCCGCGAGGTCCAGCGGGAGCGGCGCGCCGCCGTACGACCCGTCGGGCTCCCGGAAGCGGTAGGCGGTCCCGAACCCCTCGCCGCCGACGGCTCCCGAGAGCCCGCCGATGGAGGCGTAGCCGTGGTTGTCGAGGATGACCAGGCGCAGCGGGACCCTCTCCTGCACGGCGGTGACGATCTCGGTCGGGTTCATCAGGTACGTCCCGTCGCCGACCAGGGCCCAGACCAGGTCCCCGGGCGCGGCGAGGGCGACCCCGAGCGCCGCCGGGATCTCGTAGCCCATGCAGGAGTACCCGTACTCCACGTGGTACTGGTGCGGCGAGCGCGCCCGCCACAGCTTGTGCAGGTCACCGGGGAGGGACCCGGCCGCGTTCACGATCACGTCGTCCGCGGTCACGAGGGAGTCGAGGAGGCCGAGCACCTGCGCCTGGGTCGGCACGGCGCTCTCGTCCGGGGTGGCGTACGCGCGGTCCACGCGCTCCTCCCAGCGCTCCTTCGCGCGGGTGTAGTGCGCGGCGTACTCCGGCGCGACCCGGTGGCCCGCGAGCGCCGCGCGCAGCTCGTCCAGTCCCTCGCGGGCGTCGCCGACGAGCGGCAGGGCGGCCAGCTTGTGGGCGTCGTACGGGTCGAGGTTGAGCCCGACGAAGCGGACGTCGGGATGCTGGAAGAGGGTCGCGGAGGCGGTGGTGAAGTCGGTGAGCCGGGTGCCGGCCGCGATGACCAGATCGGCCTCCCGGGCCAGCTCGGCGGCGGTGTCGGTGCCGGTGTGGCCGACCCCGCCGACCTCGGCGGGGTGGCCGTGGGGCAGGGCGCCCTTGCCCGCCTGGGTGGCCGCGACCGGGATGCCGGTGGCCCGCGCGAAGGCCGCGAGGGCGGCTTCGGCCCCGCTGTGGCGGATGCCGCCGCCCGCGATGAGCAGGGGGCGCGCGGCGGACCGTACCGCCTCGGCGGCCCGCGCCAGCTCGGCGCGGTCGGGCCGTGGGCGGCGTACGGACCACACGCGCTCGGCGAAGAACTCCTCGGGCCAGTCCCACGCCTGGGCCTGGACGTCCTGCGGCAGCGCGAGGGTGACGGCGCCGGTCGCGACGGGGTCCGTGAGCACGCGCATGGCCTGGAGCGCGGCCGGGACCAGCGCCTCGGGTCGGGTGATCCGGTCGAAGTAGCGCGAGACGGGCCGCAGGGCGTCGTTGACGGACACGTCCCCGGCCCAGGGCACTTCGAGCTGCTGGAGCACCGGATCGGCGGGCCGGGTGGCGAAGGCGTCCCCGGGGAGCAGGAGCACCGGGATCCGGTTGATGGTGGCGAGGGCCGCTCCGGTGACGAGGTTGGTCGCCCCGGGGCCGATGGAGGTGGTGACGGCGTGCGCGGAGAGCCGGCCGCTGCGGCGGGCGTAGCCGACGGCGGCGTGCACCATCGCCTGTTCGTTGCGGCCCTGGAGGAAGGGCATCGCCTCCGGCCCGCTCTCCAGCAGCGCCTGCCCGATCCCGGCGACGTTGCCGTGCCCGAAGATCCCCCAGGTCGCGGAGATCAGGCGGGCGCGGCGGCCGTCGCGCTCGGTGTACTGGCGGGCGAGGAAGGCGACGAGGGCCTGCGCGACGGTGAGGTGACGGGTATCGCTCACCGGGCGTCCTCCGTTCGGTCGGCGGCGGGTGCGGGTGCGGGTGCCGGCTCGGGTGCGGGTGCGGCGGTCGGGAAGGGCAGCCTGGGGTCGACCGCCTGGTCGGGCCAGGTGTCCCGGATCCACCCGTGGTCGGGGTGGTCCCGGATGAGCCATTCCCGGGTCTCCCCCGGGCCCGCCATCACGTTCAGGTAGTACATGTCGTGCCCGGGCGCGGCGATGGACGGACCGTGCCAGCCGTCGGGGATCAGCACGGCGTCACCGGTCCGCACTTCGGTGAGGATGTCGGTCTTCCCGGCCGGGGAGGGGCTGACACGCTGGTAGCCGAGGCCCGGGGCGTCGGCGTGCGGGGCGATCTCGTAGTAGTAGATCTCCTCCAGCTCGGACTCGGCGCCGGGGTGGTGCTCGTCGTGCTTGTGCGGCGGGTAGGAGGACCAGTTCCCGCCGGGGGTGAGCACCTCGACCGCGATCAGCCGGTCGCAGGCGAAGACGTCCGCGGCGGCGAAGTTGTTGACCTGCCGCGAACAGTTGCCCGCGCCGCGCAGCTCCACGGGCACCCGCTCGGCCGGTCCGTGACGTGCGGTCAGCCTCCGCGTGGCGCGGGCCCCGGCGAGCGCGAACCGGCCGCCGGCGGCCGAGCCGACCTCGGCGTGCCCGTCGCGCGGCAGGTAGACGAAGTCGCTGACCCCCGCGAACACGTCCGCGCGCCCCCGCAGTTCGAAGACCCGCGTCGACCGCCCGCCCGGCGCGTCGGCGGGCTCGTGGCTGCGGACCGTGCACGCTCCCGCCAGCGGCAGGACGATCCACTCGTGGTCGCCGCAGTCCAGCCGGTACGTCTCGCCCGCTTCGAGGTCCAGTACGCGCAGCTGCGTGTGCGCCATCCCCCACGTCCCCGTCACCGCCACGACGCGAGCACCTCCTCGACCTCGTCGACCACCGGCATCGCCGTGGAGCACGCCAGCCGGGACGCCACGATGGCTCCCGCCGCGTTGGCGAACCGGACCACCCGCTCCAGCTCCCATCCGCCGAGCAGCCCGTGGCACAGCGCGCCGCCGAACGCGTCCCCGGCGCCGAGGCCGTTGACCACCTCCACCTTGACCGGCGCGGCCTGCACCGCGCGGCCGTCGCGGTGGACGGCCAGGACCCCCTCCGGGCCCCGCTTGACCACCGCCAGCTCGACCCCGGCCGCCAGCAGCGCCCGGGCCGCCGCCCAGGGCTCGCTCTCACCGGTGGCGATCGCGCACTCCTCGGCGTTCCCGACGGCGACCGTGGCGGCGGCCAGCGCCCGCTCGTACCAGGGCCGCGGCTCGGAGGACCACAGCATCGGCCGCCAGTCGAGGTCGAAGACGGTGGTCCCGGCCTTCGCCCGGGCCTCCAGCGCGGCCAGGGTCGCGGTCCGGCTCGGCTCGTCGCTCAGGCCGGTGCCGGTCATCCAGAACACCCGGGCGGCGCGCACCGCTTCGAGGTCGAGCTCGCCCGGGTGGATCTCCAGGTCGGGCGCCTTGGGGTGGCGGTAGAAGTAGAGGGGGAAGTGGTCGGGCGGGAAGATCTCGCAGAAGGTCACGGGGGTCGGGTAGGCGGCGACCTCGGTGACCCAGCGGTCGTCCACGCCGAATCCGCGCAGTTCCTCGCGCAGGTAGTCGCCGAAGGGGTCGGCCCCGGTCCGGGTGATCACGGCGGTGCGCCGCCCGAGCCGGGCGGCGGCGACCGCGACGTTGGTCGGCGAGCCGCCGAGGAACTTGCCGAAGGTGTCGGCCTCCGCCAGCCGCACGCCGGTCCTCAGGGGGTAGAGGTCCACCCCGATCCGGCCCATCGTGATCAGGTCGAACCGGTCCGGCCGGTCGTGCGGGTCGTGCTGGTCGTGCTGGTCGTCGGGGGCGGTGGTCACCCGCGGTCCTCCCTGCTCCTCGTCCGGCGCGTCGGCCGGGCTCTGCAACCGGGCCCGTCCACCCCGTTGTCCTCGCGTCTCGCGTCCTCTACGGGCACTCTTGCCCGTCCCCTCGAGCGTCGCACCCTAAGGTGTCGTCATGACGTCATCCCCGCCCGCGTTGACCCGTATCCGCATCGGTTCGGCTCCGGACTCCTGGGGGGTGTGGTTCCCCGAGGATCCCCGGCAGACCGGCTGGTCGCGCTTCCTCGACGAGGTCGCGGACTCCGGCTACGAGTGGATCGAGTTGGGCCCCTACGGCTACCTGCCCACCGATCCCGCGCGCCTCGCCGAGGAGACCGGCAGGCGCGGGCTCAAGGTCTCGGCCGGCACGGTCTTCACCGGACTCCATCACGGGCCCGCCGTCTGGGAGCAGACCTGGGAGCACGTGTCGCGGATCGCCGCCCTGACGCAGGCGATGGGCGCGGAGCACCTGGTGGTCATCCCCTCCTTCTGGCGGGACGACAAGACGGGGGCGGTCCTGGAGGACCGGAACCTGACCGCGCCGCAATGGCGCGAACTGGCCGCCCAGACCGAGCGGCTGGGCCGTGAGGTGCGCGAGCGCTACGGGCTGCGGATCGTGGTCCACCCGCACGCCGACACCCACGTCGACACCCCGGAGAACGTGGCCCGGTTCCTGGACGCGACCGATCCGGAAGCGGTCTCGCTGTGCCTGGACACCGGGCACTACGCCTACTGCGGCGGCGACAGCGTCGAGCTGATCGAGACCTTCGGGGAGCGCATCGGCTACCTCCACCTCAAGCAGGTCGATCCCCGGATCCTCGCCGAAGTCGTCGCGGAGCAGCTGCCCTTCGGTCCGGCCGTGGCCCGCGGGGTGATGTGCGAACCGCCGTCCGGGGTGCCCGCGCTGGAGCCCGTACTGGCGGCGGCCCAGCGGCTCGGGGTGGACCTCTTCGCCATCGTCGAGCAGGACATGTACCCGTGCCCGCCGGAGCGGCCGTTGCCGATCGCCCGGCGCACCCGCGCCTTCCTGCGCTCCTGCGGCGCCCGTTGACCACCCGCCGCACACCGCACGCCACGCCCCCCGATCCCGATCCCCACCCGGATCCCGCCGGACCCTGGAAGAGGTAGCGCATGAGCACGCTCGGCATCGCCGTCATCGGCACCGGAAAGATGGGCAGCGACCACGTCCGCCGGATCGGGCGGACCGTGGGCGGGGCACGGGTGGTGGCCGTGGCCGACCCCGACGGCGACCGGGTCAAGGAGGTCGCGGCCGCGCTGGAGGGCGCGAGCGCCCACACCGACCCGGCGGCCGCCATAGCCGCGCCCGGGGTGGACGCGGTCCTGATCGCCTCGCCCGGGCCCGCTCACGAGGAGTCCGTCCTCCAGGCCCTGGCCCTGGGCCTGCCGGTGTTGTGCGAGAAGCCGCTGACCCCGGACCCGGCGGGCGCGCTGCGCATCATGGAGGCCGAGCAACGGCTGGGGCGCCGACGCGTGCAGGTCGGTTTCATGCGCCGCTACGACGCCGAGTACGAGCGCCTCAAGGAGCTGCTGGACGCCGGGGGCATCGGACGGCCGCTCTTCCTGCACTGCCGCCACCGCAACGCCTCCTCGCCGTCCTTCTTCACCAGCGACATGCTGATCACCGACTCGGTGGTGCACGAGGTGGACGCGGCCCGCTGGCTGCTGGGACAGGAGATCACCGCCGTCACCGTGCTGTCCCCGGCGCCGTCGGGCGCGGCCCCCGAGGGACTGCGCGATCCCCGCCTGGTGCTGCTGGAGACCTCGGGCGGGGCGATCGTGGACGTGGAGATCTTCGTCAACTGCGGCTTCGGCTACCAGGTGCAGTGCGAAGCCGTGGGCGAGGCGGGCAGCGCCCGGATCGGTGACGGCCAGGCGATGGTGGTGCAGGCCGGGGGGCGCTGGGGCGGCGAGATCGCCCAGGACTTCACCGTGCGCTTCGCCGATGCCTACGACCGCCAACTGCGCCGGTGGGTGGCCGCGGCCGCGGCGGGCCGGGTCGAGGGCCCCGACACCTGGGACGGCTACGCGGCGGCGGCGGCCTCGGAGGCGGGCCTCACCGCCTCCCGGACGGGGGCGCGGACGGTGGTCGAGCTGGTGGAACGGCCGACCCTGTACCGCTGAGCCACCGCCCTCCACCGGCGGCCCTCCACCACCGACCCGGCAGCGGTGGCCGATGGCCGGGCGCTGCCGGGGGGGCGTAACCCGTTTGCCCCATCCGACCCCTGTGCCGCTTCTGTCACAGGGGTCGTGGTCCTGTCACACATGTCCGCATTACGCGGGTCTTCCGTCACAGGCGCACGACAGCCCCTCCCCTGGGCTCACTGAGCGTCGTTCTCCGGGCACAACCTTGAGTGATCGTCAGTGTCCACACTCAGGCTCCCCCGACGGCCTCCCGGCCGCCCCCGAGGTGTGGACAAGGAGGTGCCCCAGATGACCGACCGGAAGCTGTGGTCGTACAAGGAGATCGCCGCGCACATCCAGGTCCAGCCGGATACCGTGCGCTCCTATCGCAAGCACGGGCTGCTCCCCCCGCCCGACCACGTCGAGGTCGGCAAGCCCTTCTGGTACGCCGACACGATCCGCGCCTGGGTAGCCCGACGCCCCGGCAACCGGGGCCGCCGCGAGGACTGATCGGCCGACCCGTGCCGGGGTGCCCCCACCCCGGCACGGCCCCCTACGTCCCGACCGGCACCCGGTCGGTGGGCTCGGCCTCCGGCTCCCGCGGACCCTTCCCCTCCGCGCTCGCGTCCCCGCCCTCGCTCAGCCCGAACCGGTCGTGCAGCCTGCGCAGCGGCCCCGGGGCCCACCAAGTGGCCCGTCCGGTCAGCTTCATCACCGCCGGGACCAGCAGGCTGCGCACCACCATCGCGTCCATCAGCACGGCCAGCGCGATCCCGAGTCCCAGCATCTTGGTGTTGGTCACCCGCGAGGTGCCGATGGCCACCATCACCACCGCCAGGATCACGGCCGCCGCGGTGATCAGCCCGCCCGTGCGGGCCAGTCCGGTCCGCACCGCGCCCTCGTGGTCCCCGGTGCGGTCGTACTCCTCCTTGATCCGGGATATGAGGAACACCCCGTAGTCCATGGAGAGTCCGAAGGCGATCGAGAACATCAGCACCGGCAGGGTGGTCTCGATGTCCCCGGTGGAGGTGAAGGAGAGCAGCCCCGAGAGGTTGCCGTCCTGGAAGACCCACACCACCGCACCGAACATCGCGGTCAGGCTGAGCGCATTGAGCAGCACCGCCTGGAGCGGTATCAGCAGGCTCCCGGTGAGCAGGAAGACGAGCAACAGCGTGGCCAGGACGACCAGGGCGAGCGCCCACGGCAGCTGCTCGCCTATCGCCTCCTGCGCGTCGACCAGGACGGCCGCCTGCCCGGTGACCGAGGTCTTGAAGCCCGCGTCCACCGCGCGGACCTCGCCGACCAGGTCCTGGGCCTCCTGCCCCACCGCCTCGCCCTTGCCGACCACCGAGAAGTAGGCGTACTGCCCGGGGCTCCCACCGGGTCCCGAGCCCACCGGCCCGTCGACCCGGACCACCCCGGGCAGCGCGCTCAACCGGCTGCGGTAGGCGTCGTAGGCGGCGGCGTCGGCCGGGCCCTCGGCGAACACGACGAGCTGCGCCGCGGGACCGCCCGGGAAGTCGTCCCGGATCTTCTGCTGGACCAGGTGCGAAGCGGCGGTGGCCGGCAGCTGCCGGTCGTCCACGGTGCCGAACTTCACCCCGAGGAAGGGGAGGCCGAGCAGCAGCAGCCCGGCCGTGGTGACCACCGCGAAGACCGGCGCCCGCCGCATCACCAACGCGGCTCCGCGCGCCCAGCCCCGGCCTTCCGCGTCCGGCGTCCGACGGCCGCGCCGCCACAGCGCCCGCAGGTCGAGGGAGTTGACCCGCTCGCCCAGCAGCACGAGCGCCGCGGGCAGCAGGATCAGCGCGGCGGCCGCCGCGAGCAGCACCACCGCGACCCCGGCGTAGGCGAAGGAGCGCAGGAAGTACATCGGGAAGAACATCATCGCCGAGAGCGACACGGCGACGGTCAGCGCCGAGAACAACACCGTCCGCCCCGCGGTGCGCAGGGTGACCCCCACCGCTTCCTTCGGCTCCCGACCGGCCGCGAGTTCCTCGCGGAAGCGCCGGACGATGAACAGGGCGTAGTCGATGGCGAGTCCGAGCCCCAGGGCCGTGGTGAGGTTCTGGGCGAAGACGGAGACGTCGGTGATCTCGGTGAGCCCGCGCAGGACCGCGTTGGTCCCGAGGATCGCGACGATGCCGATGCCGAGCGGCAGGACGGCGGCCACCGCGCTGCCGAAGACCAGCACCAGCAGGATCAGGGTGAGGGGCAGGGCGATCAGCTCGGCCCGGAGCAGGTCCTCCTGGATGGTGCTGGTGATCTCGCGCTGCACGGCTACGGGCCCGCCGAGGGAGACCCGTACCGGTCCGTGCGCCCCGCGCAGTTCCGGGGCGATCCGGTCCAGCACCTCGGCCGTGGTCTTCTCGTCCCCCTCCACGCGGGCGGCGATCAGGGCCTGGTGCCCGTCCTCGGAGCGCAGCGCGGGTCGGCGGCTCTGCCAGTACGAGCCGACCCCGGCTATCCCCCGCTCCGCGGCGAGCCGCGCGGTCAGCCGGTCCGCCTCGGCGGCGACGGCCGGATCGTCCACCCCGGCCTCCCCGGCGTCCACGAGCAGCAGCAGGTTGGGCTGCGAGGCGGGGAACTCGCGCTCCAGCGCCTCGGTGGCGTAGGTGGACCGGGCGTCCGGATCCTGCCAGCCCCCGCTGCCCATCCGGTCGGCGACCCCGCTGCCCGCGAGCACGGCCAGGGCCGTCAGGACGAGGGCGACCAGGAGCGAGAGCCTGGGCCGCGCGGTGACGAACCGCGTCCAGCCCCCGAGCTCCGGCCCGGGGGCGCCGTGCGCCCCGGCCCCGGCCGCCCCCGCTCGCTGCCCTCGACCCGATGGTTTCTTGACTTCGGACATGTCTCGGTGTCCCCTTCACCGTGATTGCCAGAAGTTAGACTGGCAAACACGAGCAGTCGCTCGCGTTCCCACAGAATGCGAGCGAAGACTCGTGTTTGTCAATCACCCTCGGGAAGGAACGGGAGCGAAGTGCCCGACATGCCGGAAACGTCCGCGCCCGCAGGCGCCGCACCAAAGACCGCGAAGGCTGCGAAGGCCGCGAAGCCCGCGCGCAAGGCGTCGCCCGCCACCGCCGCCGAACCGGCCGCCGAACCGGCCCCGCGCCGCCGCCAGGCCCGCGGCGAGCGCCGGATCGCGCAGCTCCTGGCCGCCGCCGCGGGGGTGTTCTGCCGCACCGGCTACGCCGCGGCGAGCACCAACGCCATCGCGCGCGAGGCCGGTGTCTCCCCCGGGACGCTCTACCAGTTCTTCCCGAACAAGGAGGCCATCGCGGTCGAGCTGGGCGGCGAGCTCCTCAAGCGCGCCCACGAGATGCACGGCCAGGCCTTCCTGCCCGAGAACCTGGTCAAGCCGCTGCCCGAGCTGCTCGACGCGGTCCTGGACCCGGTCATCGCCTTCAACTGCGAGAACCCGGCCTTCTGGGCCCTCATGCACGGCTCGGGCGTCCCCGGCATGACCCAGGAGCACGAGGAGCTGCACGTCGGCCTGCTGGCCCGGGTCGAGGGCGTGTTGAGCAGCTTCGCCCCGGAGTTCACCCCCGAGCAGCTCACGCACGTCTCCAACATGGTGCTGGGCATCTTCAAGTCGTCCCTCGACCTGGTGCTGGCCACCGAGGGCGCCGAGCGCGACGCCTACGTGGCCGAGCTGAAGAAGGTACTGCTGCGCTACCTGGAGCCGATGGTCACCACGACTCCCCCTCGCTGACCCGCGCCCGCGCCTCCCGACCGGCGGCGCGCGCCCCCGCGTCCGCCCCCGCTCCCCCACCCGACCGCAGCCGCAGCGCCAGCAGCGGGAAGACCAGCACGGAGATCATCCCGGCCCCCACCAGCGCCGCCGCCTCGCCCGGTGGCACCATCCCGTCCTGCACCCCGAGCGTGGTGATCGCGACCACCAGCGGCAGCGCCGTCGACCCGAGCAGCACCAGCGCCGCCCGGTCCCGCCGCACGAGGTCGCGCGGCGCCAGCCACCAGATCGGCAGCCCGCGCACCACCAGGAACAGCACCAGGAACACGGGCAGCAGGAGCAGCACCCGCCCGCCCCCGAGCAGGGCCTCCAGGTCGAACTGGATCCCGGTGAGCACGAAGAACAGCGGCACCAGGAAGCCGAAGCCCATCGCCTCCACCTTGGACAGCACCAGGCCGCGGCTCTCGGGCGCGGCCCCCTGCAGGACCAGCCGGGTGATCAGACCGGCGGCGAACGCCCCGAGCAGCACGTCCAGCCCCAGCGCCTGCGCCAGCCCCAGCATCGCCACCAGCAGCAGCATCACCAGGCGCACCGCGAACTGCGCACTGCTGTCCAGCGTCCTGGCGATGACCGTCGAGAGCCAGGTCGCCTTGGGCCGCAGCGCCCAGAACACGGCGGCGGCCGTGAGCACCCCGAAGGCCACCAGCAGGGCCGCGGAGCGCCCGGGCGCCCGCCCGCTGAGCAGCAGGGCCATGGCGATGACCGGCCCGAACTCGCCGATCGCCCCCATGGCCATCACCACGGAGCCGAACCGCCCCCGCAGGTCGCCCGCGTCGCGCAGCACCGGCAGCACCGTGCCGAGCGCGGTGCTGGTCAGCGCGGTGCCGACGTAGACGCCCTTGTCGAAACCGCCGCCGTGCGCGAGCAGGGTGCCCGCCGCCAGCCCCAGGACCAGGGCGATCAGCCAGGCCCCGGCCGAGCGCCTGAGGGTGGCGCCGCCGATCCGGTCGAACTGGATCTCGTACCCCGCCAGGAACATCAGCATCGCGAGGCCCAGCTGACCGAGCACGTCGATCACCGGGCCCGGCGCGGCCCATCCCAGCACGTCGGGCCCGACCAGCACGCCGAGCAGGATCTCGAAGATCACCAGGGGCACCGACACCCACCGGGACACGCCGTACGCGAGCAGGGGCGCCAACACCGCGATCGACATGATCAGGATCAGCGTGAGACTTCCCGAAGCGGACATACCTGCCATTTACATACGGTGCACGCACCGTGTCCACCGGTGATCACAGGCGTCGGCGCTCGCTTCGATACCCCCTAGGGGTATAGTCTGGAGCCATCGGCAGGAGGGTGGAGGGATCCACCGCCCGCCGGCGACCGGACACGCCCCCCAAGAGGAGAACGACATGAGCGCCGAGACGGACACCCAGACCACCACCGTCTACCGGGTGACCGGCATGACCTGCGGCCACTGCGAAGGCGCCGTGACCGCCGAACTGAGCGCCCTGCCCGGCGTCAGCTCGGTCAAGGCCGTCGCCGCGGCCGGCGAGGTCACCGTGGTCTCGGCCGGCCCGCTCGGCGAGGACGACGTGCGCGCCGCCGTCGACGAGGCCGGATACGTGTACGCGGGCCGGGCCTGACCCCCCGGGGTCGGCGGGCCCGGGCCCGCCGACCCCCTCCTCCTCCGCAGCACCCCGCCGGGCCGTACCGTCCAGCTCATACTGGTTCCGTACGGACCCGGCCCTCCCCCTGGAGCCGGAATGACCAGCACAGTGCACGACGGACCGATAGTGACCGAGGTCGAGCTGACGATCGGCGGGATGACCTGCGCCTCCTGCGCGGCCCGCATCGAGAAGAAGCTGAACCGGATGGACGGCGTCAGCGCGACGGTGAACTACGCGACCGAGAAGGCCCGGGTCTCCTACGCGCCCGAGGTCCAGGTGGCCGACCTGATCGCCACCGTCGTCAAGACCGGCTACACCGCCGCGCAGCCCCCGCCGCCGACTCCCGAACCGGAAGCCGATGCGGAAGCGGATGCGGAAGCCGCGGCCGGCTCCGCGGGCGACGCGGCGGCGGCCGATCCGGAACTCGCCGCGCTGCGCCAGCGCCTGCTGGTCTCGGCCGTCCTCGCCCTCCCCGTCGTGCTGCTGTCGATGGTCCCGGCCCTCCAGTTCGACAACTGGCAGTGGCTCTCGCTCACCCTCGCCGCGCCCGTCGTCGTCTGGGGCGCGCTGCCCTTCCACCGGGCCGCCTGGACCAACGCCAAGCACGGCGCCGCCACCATGGACACGCTGGTCTCGGTCGGCACCCTGGCCGCCTTCGCCTGGTCGCTGTGGGCCCTGTTCTTCGGTCACGCGGGCATGCCCGGCATGCGGCACGGCTTCGACCTCACGGTCTCGCGCACCGACGGCGCCTCGGCCATCTACCTCGAAGTCGCGGCCGGTGTCGTCGCCTTCATCCTGCTCGGCCGCTATCTGGAGGCGCGCTCCAAGCGGAAGGCGGGCGCGGCCCTGAAGGCGCTGCTGCACCTGGGCGCCAAGGACGTCGCGGTGCTGCGCGGCGGCGCCGAGGTCCGGATCCCGGTGAGCGCGCTGGCCGTCGGCGACCGCTTCGTCGTGCGCCCCGGCGAGAAGATCGCCACCGACGGCACGGTCGTCGAGGGCAGCTCCGCCGTGGACGCCTCGATGCTGACCGGCGAGTCCGTACCGGTCGAGGTGACCGTCGCCGACTCCGTCACCGGCGCCACCGTCAACACCTCGGGGCGCCTGGTCGTCGAGGCCACCCGGGTCGGCGCCGACACCCAACTCGCCCGCATGGCCAAGCTGGTCGAGCAGGCACAGAACGGCAAGGCGCAGGTCCAGCGGCTGGCCGACCGGATCGCCGCCGTCTTCGTGCCCGTCGTGCTGCTGCTCGCGCTCGGCACCTGGGTGACCTGGCTGCTGATCACCGACGACCCGACCGCCGCCTTCGCCGCCGCCGTGGCCGTACTGATCATCGCCTGCCCCTGCGCCCTGGGACTCGCCACCCCGACCGCCCTGTTGGTCGGCACCGGCCGCGGCGCGCAGCTCGGCATCCTGATCAAGGGCCCCGAGGTGCTGGAGTCCACCCGGCGCGTGGACACCGTCGTCCTGGACAAGACCGGTACGGTCACCACCGGCCGTATGACCCTGGCCGGGGTGCACCCCGCCGAAGGCACCGACGCCACCGAACTCCTGCGCCTGGCGGGCTCGCTGGAGCACGCCTCCGAGCACCCGATCGCCCGGGCCGTCGCCGCCGGCGCCGCCGAGCGCGCGGGCTCGCTGCCGGTGCCGGAGGACTTCCGCGCCCTCGCCGGTCTCGGCGTCCAGGGCCTGGTGGACGGCCACGCCGTCCTGGTGGGCCGCGAACAACTGCTGGCCGACTGGTCGATCGCCCTGCCCGAGGAGCTCGCGCGGGCCAAGGCGGACGCCGAAGCCGCGGGCAGCACGGCGGTGTTGGTGGCCTGGGACGGGGCGGCGCGCGGAGTGCTGAGCGTCGCCGACGCGGTCAAGGAGACCAGCGCCGAGGCGGTGGCCCGACTGCGGGCACTGGGGCTGACCCCGGTGCTGCTCACGGGCGACAACCGCGCGGTGGCCGAGACGGTGGCCCGCGCGGTGGGCATCGACGAGGTGATCGCCGAGGTGTTGCCGCAGGACAAGGTGGACGTCGTACGCCGCCTGCAGGCCGAGGGCCGTACGGTCGCGATGGTCGGCGACGGGGTCAACGACGCGGCGGCGCTGGCCCAGGCGGACCTGGGGCTGGCCATGGGAACGGGTACGGACGCGGCCATCGAGGCCGGCGATCTGACGCTCGTACGGGGGGACTTGCGGGTCGCGGCGGACGCGATCCGGCTCTCCCGGCGCACCCTGGCCACCATCAAGGGCAACCTCTTCTGGGCCTTCGGCTACAACGTGGCGGCGCTGCCGCTCGCCGCGGCCGGGCTGCTCAACCCGATGATCGCGGGCGCCGCGATGGCGTTCTCCTCGGTCTTCGTGGTGAGCAACAGCCTCCGGTTGCGCTCGTTCCGCTAGAGAGCGCCCTCCCCACGGTGCACACACTTCCTTCACGGGAGACGCAGATCACAGTGATTGGAACGTAACCATCAGGTGGTGGCGCGGGTCTAATGGGGCGGTGCCAAGAACGTCTTGGGGGACGTTCACGGAGGTCTTGGGGGACGTCCGCAGGCACCCGCCGGCCGGGACACGTACCCGCGGGGAGCACGCCCAAGGGCTTCCCGATCCGAACGGGTCCCGGCAGACTCCCCCGCCGGAGCGCCGCGCGCGCTCCTCACCGACGCCCTGGTCCGGGTCCCGTGGGGGGAATCCGCACCGGGGAAAGGAAAGCGCCCCGACCGTCGACCCGTGGGGGGATCGACGGCGGGGCGCTTTTCGTTGCGCTCACGCCATCGGGAGGGCGGCTCGCACTCCCGAAAACGGCGGCACGCCGATCACCGGTGGGGTGATCGGCGGCCAGGGGTTCGACGGCCCGGGATTCAGCGGCCCTCGACCGGGACGAAGTCGCGCAGGACCTCGCCGGTGTAGATCTGGCGCGGACGGCCGATGCGGGAGCCGGGCTCCTTGATCATCTCGTGCCACTGGGCGATCCAGCCGGGAAGGCGGCCGAGCGCGAAGAGCACGGTGAACATCTCGGTCGGGAAGCCCATGGCCCGGTAGATCAGACCGGTGTAGAAGTCCACGTTCGGGTAGAGGTTGCGCGAGACGAAGTACTCGTCGGCCAGCGCGTGCTCTTCCAGCTTCAGCGCGATGTCGAGCAGCTCGTCGCTCTTGCCGAGCGCCGAGAGGACGTCGTGGGCCGCGGCCTTGATGATCTTCGCCCGGGGGTCGAAGCTCTTGTAGACGCGGTGCCCGAAGCCCATGAGGCGGACGCCGTCTTCCTTGTTCTTCACCTTGCGGATGAAGGCGTCGACGTCGCCGCCGTCGTTCTTGATGCCTTCCAGCATCTCGAGGACGGACTGGTTGGCGCCACCGTGCAGCGGGCCCCACAGGGCGCTGATGCCGGCGGAGATCGAGGCGAACATGTTCGCCTGCGAGGAGCCGACCAGACGC
The DNA here is from genome assembly GCF_042730635.1 of Streptomyces sp. NPDC059917. Lineage (NCBI taxonomy): Bacteria > Bacillati > Actinomycetota > Actinomycetes > Kitasatosporales > Streptomycetaceae > Streptomyces > Streptomyces sp. NPDC059917. Next base: position 132,219 of record NZ_JBHWLC010000004.1, on the reverse strand, counting down.
ACGGTGGAGGTCGAACAGTTCTGCTCGTGGTCCGCGTGCAGGATGAGCAGCTTGTCGAGCGCCGAGACCACGACCGGGTCCAGGTCGTACTCCTGGGCCGGCACGGAGAACGTCATGCGCAGGAAGTTCTCGACGTAGCCGAGGTCGTTGCGCGGGTAGACGACCGGGTGGCCGACCGACTTCTTGTACGCGTAGGCCGCGATCGTCGGAAGCTTGGCGAGCAGCCGGATCGTCGAGAGGTTGCGCTGCTTCTCGTCGAACGGGTTGTGGCTGTCCTGGTAGAACGTCGACAGCGCGCTGACCACGGAGGACAGCATCGCCATCGGGTGCGCGTCACGGGGGAAGCCGTCGTAGAAGCGCTTCACGTCCTCGTGCAGCAGCGTGTGCTGGGTGATCTCGTTGCGGAACGACGCGAGCTCGTCGACGGTCGGCAGCTCACCGTTGATCAGCAGGTACGCGACCTCGATGAAGGTCGAGCGCTCGGCCAGCTGCTCGATCGGGTATCCGCGGTAGCGCAGGATGCCCTGTTCGCCGTCGAGGTAGGTAATGGCGGACTTATAGGCGGCGGTGTTCCCGTAGCCGCTGTCCAGGGTGACCAGCCCGGTCTGGGACCGGAGCTTCGAGATGTCGAAGCCCTGGTCGCCTACGGTGCTTCCGACCACCGGGTAGGTGTATTCACCGTCCGCGTACCGCAGTACTACAGAGTTGTCGCTCACGTCATCCCTCACCGACGTAGTGCCTCTTCTTCGAGGTGCCCTGACTGCCTCTACCTTCCCCCATTTGGCACAGGTGAGTGCACTCGGGGTCGGGGTTTGGTGTTTTTGACGGCACTGAGTGCCTTCAAGCTGCTCATCCTGCCCCCTCCGAACCGGCGGGGATACCCCAAATGATCGATCATTTAGGTGATGTTTCCCACCGGTATCTGTCCGGACAGCCGGGGCGCGACAGCCGTGAACCTCCTGCCTGCGGAAACCGTACGCACCGCCTGACCGAGGGCCTTGCGGGACCCGACCAGCACGACCAGTTTCTTCGCCCTGGTCACCGCCGTGTAGAGGAGGTTGCGCTGGAGCATCATCCAAGCTCCGGTGGTGACCGGGATCACGACCGCGGGATATTCACTCCCCTGGGAACGGTGGATGGTGACGGCGTAGGCGTGGGCCAGCTCGTCCAGCTCGGAGAACTCGTAGCCGATCTCCTCGTCCTCCTCCGTGCGCACGGTCATCCGCTGTTCGTCCAGGTCGAGCGCGGTGACCACGCCCACGGTGCCGTTGAAGACGCCGTTGGCCCCCTTCTCGTAGTTGTTCCGGATCTGGGTCACCTTGTCGCCCACCCGGAAGACCCGGCCGCCGAAGCGCTTTTCGGGCAGGTTCGGCCGGGCCGGGGTGATCGCCTGCTGGAGCAGTCCGTTGAGGTTCCCGGCTCCGGCCGGGCCCCGGTGCATGGGCGCGAGGACCTGGACGTCGCGGCGCGGGTCGAGGCCGAATCTGGCCGGAATGCGACGGGCCGCCACGTCCACGGCGAGCACTCCGGCCGCCTCGGTGTCCTCCTCGGCGAAGAGGAAGAAGTCCGGCAGCCCTTCGGTGAGGGGCGGGAGCCCGGTGTTGATGCGGTGCGCGTTGGTGACCACGCCCGACTGCTGGGCCTGCCGGAAGATCCGGGTCAGCCGGACGGCGGGCACCGGTCCGCCCTCGGCCAACAGGTCCCGCAGCACCTCGCCCGCGCCCACCGACGGCAGCTGGTCCACGTCCCCCACCAGCAGCAGGTGGGCGCCGGGCGCCACCGCCTTGACGAGCTTGTTGGCGAGCAGCAGGTCGAGCATCGAGGCCTCGTCGACCACCACCAGGTCCGCGTCCAGCGGCCGGTCCCGGTCGTACGCCGCGTCCCCGCCCGGCTTCAGCTCCAGCAGCCGGTGCACCGTGGAGGCCTCGGCGCCGGTCAGCTCCGCCAGCCGTTTGGCGGCCCGCCCGGTGGGCGCGGCCAGCACCACCTTGGCCTTCTTGGCCCGGGCCAGCTCCACGATCGAGCGGACGGTGAAGGACTTGCCGCAGCCCGGCCCGCCGGTGAGCACCGCGACGCGGCGGGTCAGGGCGAGCTTGACCGCGTCCCGCTGCTCGGGCGCGAGGGTCGCTCCGGTCTTCCCGGCCAGCCAGCCCAGCGCCTTCTCCCAGTCGACGTCGCCGAAGCCCGGCATCCGGTCCTCGTCGGTGTGCAGCAGCCGCCGCAGCTGCCCGACGAGGGAGAGTTCGGCGCGGTGGAAGGGGACCAGGTAGACCGCGGTGAGCGGCGGGCCGCCCTGCGGGTCGGGCACCTGCTCGCGCACCACGCCCTCGGGATCCGCGGCCAGTTCGGCCAGGCACTCGATGACCAGGCCCGTGTCCACCTGGAGGAGCTTGACCCCGTCGGCGATCAACCGCTCCTCGGGCAGGAAGCAGTGGCCCTGGTCGGTGGATTGGGAGAGGGCGTACTGGAGTCCGGCCTTGACCCGCTCGGGGCTGTCGTGCGGGATGCCCACGGACTGGGCGATCTTGTCGGCGGTGAGGAAGCCGATGCCCCAGACGTCGGCGGCGAGCCGGTAGGGCTGGTTGCGCACCACCGAGATGGAGGCGTCGGCGTACTTCTTGTAGATGCGCACCGCGATGGAGGTGGACACCCCGACCCCCTGGAGGAAGACCATGACCTCCTTGATGGCCTTCTGCTCCTCCCAGGCGGCGCCGATCAGCTTCGTCCGCTTGGGCCCGAGCCCGGGCACCTCGACCAACCGCTTCGGCTCGTCCTCGATCACGTCCAGGGTGTCGACGCCGAAGTGCTCGACGATCCGGTCGGCGATCTTCGGTCCGATGCCCTTGATCAGGCCGGAGCCGAGGTAGCGGCGGATGCCCTGGATGGTGGCGGGGAGCACCGTGGAGTAGTTGTCGACCGTGAACTGCTTGCCGTACTGCGGGTGCGAGCCCCAACGGCCCTCCATGCGCAGCGATTCGCCGGGCTGCGCGCCGAGCAGCGCGCCGACCACCGTGAGGAGGTCGCCGCCGCCGCGCCCGGTGTCGACGCGGGCGACCGTGTAACCGCTCTCCTCGTTGGCGTAGGTGATGCGCTCCAGGACCCCTTCGAGCACCGCCGTGTTCACCGCACTGTCCGTCCCCATGGCGCAACGCTAGCGTCCGGCGCCGACAGCCCGTCGAGCCCGTGGAGAACGAGAAACGAAAGGGGGTCCGGCCTCGCGGCCGGACCCCCTCACGGTTACCCCTCCCTCGTCGGACTTCCCGATCCCCCCAGATCCCCTCCCGGAAGTTCCGACGCACCATACGACCCTCGACCCCGCCGGACGGTTGCACAGAGATGCGAGGCTTTATCGTTCCGTTACCCGAGGTGCCGCCAAAACATGACAGACGTAGCGTTTCAGTCATGAGCGAACCTTCCTTCCAGGACGACGTGATCAACGAGCTGGGCGACGACAAGCTGACCGAGATCGCGGGTCTGCTCGGTACCGACGCCACGGGCGCGCGCGACGCGATCGCCACCACCGTCGGCGCCATGACCGGCGACCTCCAGCAGAAGGCCGACGCGGACGACGACGACGGCCACGAGGTCCGCCAGGCCTTCGCCGAGGTGAGCGAGCCCCCGCTGCAGGGCGTGGCCACCTTGGGCGGGGGCCTGCTGAGCGGCGGCATGATGGCCGGCGTGCTGGCCAAGGTGAGCAAGCCCGTCGCCGCGGCCGTCTCGAAGAAGACCGGCATCCCCGCCCCCACCGTCGCCCGGGTGATCGAGCTGCTGATCCCCGTCCTGCTGGCCGTCTTCGCCAAGCGGGCGGCGGGCAAGGGCGCGGGGGCGGGCTCCCCCCAGGCCTCGGGCGCCCCGGCCCCGGGCTCGGCCCCGGGCGCGGCCCCGGGCGGCGGCGGCCTCGGCGACCTGCTGGGCCAGATCCTCGGCGGCGGCAAGAAGTAGCGCTCCCGCCGCCTCACCCGTACGGCGCATCCGGGACGCCCCGGTGCGGCGCGGAGCCGGAAACCCCCGTTCCCCGGCTCCGCGCCGCGCCGTATCCTCGGACGCCATGGACACGTCCGCCGCACAGGTAGTACTGCGCCCTCCGGAACCCGGCGACCTGGGCTGGATCGTGCAGCGCCACGGCGCCCTCTACGCCGCCGAGTACGGCTGGAACAGCGAGTTCGAGGGGCTGGTCGCGCGGATCGTCGCGGACTTCGCCCAGGACCACGACCCCTACCTCGAACGCGTCTGGATCGCCGAGCGGGACGGCCACCCGGTGGGCTCGGTCATGTGCGTGCGCGATCCGGCCCCCGGCACCGCCCGGCTGCGCCTGCTCCTGGTGGACCCGGCGGGCCGGGGCCGCGGGACCGGCGCGCTGCTGGTGGACACGGTGATCGCCTTCGCCCGCTCGGTCGGCTACCGCGAGCTGGTGCTGTGGACCAACGACGTACTGACCGGCGCCCGTTGCCTCTACCAGCGCGCCGGGTTCACCCTGGTCGCCGAGCGCGAGCACCGTTCGTACGGCGTCACCCTGATCGGACAGGACTGGCGGCTGCCGCTCCAGGAAGGCCCGCCGCACTGAGCGGCGCGGCGGAGCCGCGGACCGTGCGGGAGGCCGTACGGGCGCCCCGCGCCGGGGCCAGCGAGGTGGCCGCGACCCCGCCGACCAGCAGCACCGCGGCCAGCCAGCGCAGCGGCGAGATCCCCTCGCCCAGCACCAGCGCCGCCGAGGACATCCCGAAGACCGGCACCAGCAGCGAGAACGGCGCCACCGACGAGGCCGGGTAGCGGCGCAGCAGGTAGCCCCAGGCCCCGAAGCCGAAGACGGTGGACACCCAGGCGACGTAGCCGATGACGGCCGCCCCGGACCAGTCCAGGGCGCGCAGCGCGGCGAGGTCCCGCTCGGGCCCCTCCACCAGCAGCGAGAGGCCGAACAGGGGCAGCACCGGCACCGTGCACACCCACACCATGAAGTTCAGCGCGTCGGGCGGGGCGGCCCTGCGCGTCAGCACGTTGGACACCCCCCAGCACGCGGCGGCCGCGACCACCAGCAGGAAGGCGGTGACGGGCGCCGAGGTCCCGCGGTCCACGGCCGCGACGGCGATTCCCGCGAGCGCGACGCCCATCCCGGCCAGCCGGATCCGCCCGGGCCGCTCGCGCAGCACGACGGCGGCGAGGACGGCGGTGAAGACGGCCTGCACCTGGAGCACCAGCGAGGACAGCCCGGCCTGCATCCCGGCGGCCATGCCGGTGAAGAGGAGCCCGAACTTCGCGATGCCCAGGGCCGCCCCGACCCCCAGGACCCACTTCCAGGCGACCTTGGGGCGCCCCACGAAGAACACCGCGGGCACGGCCGCGACGAGGAAGCGCAGGGCGGACAGCAACAGCGGGGGGAAGTGGTCGAGCCCGATCTCGATGACGACGAAGTTGAAGCCCCAGACGGCGGCCACGAGGACGGCCAGGGCGGTGTGTACGGGACGCATGAGAAGAGCATCGACGCTGGAACCATGTAGCACCAGCGATGATCTCTTCCCCGTTGGATGAAGCAGCGCTTACGATTCGAGGATGCTCGACCTGTCCCGGCTCCGCGCCCTGCACGCCGTCTCCGTCCACGGTTCCGTCGCGGGCGCGGCGGCCGCGCTCGGCTACACCCCGTCCGCCGTCTCCCAGCAGATCGCCAAGTTGGAACGGGAGACCCGCACCACGCTCCTGGAGCGCCGCGGCCGCGGCGTCGCGCTCACCGAGGAGGCCCACCACCTGGCCTCCACCGCCCAGGAGCTGCTGGGGATCGTGGAGCGGGCCGAGACCACCCTGGAGGAGCGCCGGGGGCAGCCCAGCGGGCTGCTGCGGGTGGCCGCCTTCGCCTCCGCCGCGCGCGGACTGCTGCCCGGGGTGCTGGCCGAACTCGCCGAGCGCCACCCGGCCCTGGAGGTCCGGTTGACCGAGGTCGACCCGCACCTCTCGGTGGACCTGGTGACCCGGGGCGTCACCGACCTGGCGGTGGCCCACGACTGGGACATCGCGCCGCTGCCGGTGCCCGACGGGGTCGAGCAGGCGGTGATCGGCGACGACCTCTGCGACCTGCTGGTGCCCGCGGGCCACCCCTTCACCACCCGGACCGTCGTGCGGCGCACGGACCTCGGCGGTGAGCGCTGGATCTGCCAACCGCCCGGCCGGGTCTGCCACGACTGGCTGGTGCGCACCCTGCGCGCGGTCGGCGCCGAGCCGCACGTCGTGCACGTCGCCGAGGAGAACCACACCCTGGTGGCCCTGGTCGCGGCGGGCCTGGGCATCGCGGTGGTGCCGCGCCTGGGCACCGGCCCGCTGCCGCCGGGCGCGGTGGCCGTCCCGCTGCGCCCGACGCCCGTGCGCCGGGTGCACGCCCTGTGGCGGGCCGGGGCCGCGCGGCGACCGGCCATCACGGAGGCCGTCCGCACCCTGCGGGAACACTGGGCCACCACGTCCGGGGGACCCGGCGAGTGTCCTTAGCCGCCGCGGGGGCGCGCGGCGTTAGCGTGCCCGGGTGCCGAACCACGCGTCCCGCCGCTCCCTGTTGTCCGCCGCCGCCGTGGCCGCCGTCGCCGTCACCGGAGCCGCCGCCGCGCTCCCCCGCCGGGCGCAGGGCGCCCCGCGGGGCCGCGGGCCCGGCCCCGCCCCCGGGGAGGTGGCGGCGCGGATGCTGGCCGGGATGACCCTGGAGGAGAAGGTCGGGCAGCTCTTCGTCAGCCGGATCTACGGGCATTCCGCGACCGCGCCCGATCCGGCGGACGCGGACACCTTCGAGACCGAGCTGGGGGTGCGCGACGCGGCCGAGCTGATCGCCCGTTACCACCTGGGCGGGATCATCTACTTCGGCTGGGCGAACAACATCCGCTCCCCGCGCCAGGTCGCCGAGCTGTCGAACGAACTCCAGCGCGCCGCCGGCGCCGACGGGGACGGCGTCCCGCTGCTGCTCTCCACCGACCAGGAGCACGGGGCCGTCAACCGGATCGGGAAGCCGGCCACCCAACTGCCGGGGGCGATGGCCCTGGGCGCGGCCACGGGCGCGGGCGCCGCGGGCGCGGCCGAGGGGGCCCGGCGGGCCGCGCGGATCGCGGGCACCGAACTGGCCGCGATGGGCGTGCGCCAGGACTACGCCCCGGTCGCCGACGTGAACGTGAACCCGGCCAATCCGGTGATCGGCGTACGGTCCTTCGGCTCGGATCCGCGGGCGGTCGCGGCGCTGGTCGCGGCCCAGGTGGGCGGCTACCAGGGCGCCGGGGTGGCGGCCACCGTCAAGCACTTCCCGGGCCACGGGGACACCGACACCGACAGCCACGTCGGGCTGCCGGTGATGCGGCACACCCGCGCCGAGTGGGAGGAGTGGGACGAGCCGCCGTTCCGGGCGGCCGTCGAGGCGGGCGTGGACGCGGTGATGACCGCGCACATCGTCTTCGCCTCGCTCGACCCCTCCGGGGACCCGGCGACCCTCTCGCACGCCATCGTCACGGGCATCCTGCGCGAACGCCTCGGCTTCACCGGGGTGGTCGTCACCGATTCGCTGCGGATGGCCGGGGTCCGGCAGAAGTACGGGGACGACCGGGTGCCGGTGCTCGCCCTCGCGGCGGGCTGCGACCAGCTGCTCGACCCGCCGGACGTGGGGCTCGCCCACCGCAGCGTGCTGGCGGCGGTGCGCTCGGGCGAGTTGACCGAGGCCCGGATCGAGGAATCGGTCCTGCGGATCCTTCGGCTCAAGGAACGCCGGGGGCTGTTGGCGAACCCCTTCGTGGACCCCGCGGAGCTCGCGACGGTGGTGGGCGTCCCGGAGCACCTCGCCGAGGCCGACCGGATCGCGGCCGGCACGACCACCCTGCTGGCCAACACCCAGGGGCTGCTTCCGCTGGATCCGGTGCGCTACCCGAAGCTGCTGGTCACCGGCGCCGATCCGGCCTCGCCCACCGGAACCGGCGGGCAGCCGACGACCGTCCTCGCCCGCGAGCTGGGGGCGCTCGGCTTCACGACGACCGCGACGGCGCCCGAGCGGGCGGTGGCCGCGGCCCCGGACCACGACGTGGTGCTGGTGTGCACCCACAACGTCCCGGAGGGCGCCGCGAGCGCCCCCTACGCCCTGGTGCGGGACCTGGTGGCGGCGGGCGCCCGGGTGGTGACGGTGGCGCTGCGCAATCCGTACGACCCGGCCCGGCTGCCGCCGGTCGCGGCCGCGCTGGCGACGTACTCCTGGGGCGAGGGGGAACTGCGGGCCGCCGCGCGGGTGGTCGCGGGCGCGCACCGGCCCACGGGGCGGCTCCCGGTGCAGGTGCCGGGGCGCTGGCCGCTGGGGCACGGGCTGACGTACTGACGCGTCCGCCCCCGCGGGCCGAGGCCCGCGGGGGCGGAGGGGTCACCGGAACGACCGGCTCACCGGGTCGGCGCGGCCGACCGGCTCACCGGGTCACGGCCGCAGCTGCGGCTCGCGCTCCAGGTCGCGCTTGTCGAGCTGGGCGTCGGCCCGGGCGAGCGGGGCCGCCTTGTTCGGGTCGGCCTGCACCGCGGCGGGGGCGACCCCGGCCCACTGCAGGATCTTCGCCGTGGCGAGCTTGCTCTCGCCCTCCTGGAGCTTGGCCACGTTGGCACCGTGGTTGGCCCCGGGGGCGATCATCACGTAGCTGTCGCGGACCCCGTACCCGAGGCGGAACGGCTCGGCGCCCCACGGGTCGTTCTGCCCGTACACGAACAGCATCTGCTGGGCGTTGTTGCGCACCCAGTTGTCCACGTCGGCCATGACGCCGGGCTGGAAGGTCATGGGGATGTCGCGGGGCACGAAGTTGCGCGGGGGCTGGTAGCCGTAGCGGCTCAGACCGGCCAGGTGCGGCTGCTTGATGTCGGGCGAACCGAGCTGGGTGCCCGCCTGGTAGTAGTACGGGGTGTACGTCTCCAGGCCCTGGTCCGCGTAGGCGGAGAAGCCGGAGATCGCGTCCACCGTGTCCCAGATCTGCTGGTCGGTGGCGGTCGCGGCGGTCGGGATGCCCGCGCAGTCGGCCAGCAGGCTGTACTGCCAGAAGGCCCAGGTGTAGTCGAGGACGACGGCCTCGTAGGCCTTGTCGATGTTGCCGACGGTGGTGAAGGTCCAGCCGTTCTCGACGGCGGCGGCCGCGTACTTGGCCTCCAGCGGCACGCGGCGCACCAGCGCCTCGCGCTGCACCGCGTTCAGCTTGTCGCGGCACTCCTTGGTGCCGACCTTGGTGAAGAACCGGTCGTAGGCCGAGTCCTCCTTGTTGACGACGTCGTTGGGGGCGACGTAGGCGACGACCCCGTCCATGTCGTGGGAGTAGAAGCGCTCGTAGTACGTCGCCGTCATGCCGCCCTTGCTGCCGCCCGTGGCCAGCCAGTTCTTGGTGTAGATCTTCTTGAGGGCGGTGAAGATGCGGTGCTGGTCACTGGCCGCCTGCCAGATGTCCAGGTTCGACCAGTTGGCCGGGTCGGGGCGGGACGGGGTGAAGAAGCGGTACTCCAGCGACACCTGGTTGCCGTCGACGATGGTCGTCGGCTCGCTGCGGCGCGGGTTGATGTTGACGTTGTACCCGGAGGTGAAGAAGACCGTGGGGCGGGAGGTGTCCTTGTGCAGCAGGGTCAGCCGCTGCTTGAAGGTGCCCTTCCACGGCTGCCGGTGATCGACGGGCTGCTCGTAGTTCAATACGAAGAACCGGTATCCGGTGTAGGGCTTCTCCTCGATGAGGGTCATCCCCGGAATCGCGAGGATCCGGTCCTTGATGTCCGTGGCGGCGGTCGGCCCGGCGGCGGTGGCCGCTTGTGCCGTCACGCCCGCCGCGCCCATGGTGCCGATCAGCACCACGAACGACAACAGCCATCTGAGCGCCTTGTGCATTCTCACCCTCCCCTTGAGTTCACTGCGGTACCGGTGAACCTAGCGGGATCAACGCACGCTCGAACAGGGGGCGTTGGGCCTCCCTCTCAGCACAGGATCCAGCCGGAACCGATCACTTCCGAGCCCACCTGCCCCTTTACATACACGCAGCGGCTCACGGCCGGCACGGTGACGGGCCCGGCGAACCGGGTGAAACGGCCCTCGTCGCGGACCGGCACCCCGCCCCGCGGCTGCACGCTCACCGACATCCACGTCCGCGCCCCCGGACGCGCGGGCACGGTCACCGCGCACACGTGGGCATGGGACTTGTACACGCGGACCTCACCCGCGGCGAAGTCCACGGTCCGGGCCAGCTGGCCCGGACAGCCGCCGGTCGCCGCCCGTGCCTCCGGCGGCGCCACCAGCGCGCCGGACGCGAGGAGCAGCCCCGCCGAGAACACCCCCGCACCCCTGGCCCACCGGCCCGCCCCACCCCTCAACCCGAACACGTTTCCCCCTGCCGGTCGTCCGTACGACGTACGCGTCCGTACGACGCACGGACCCCCCGGAAGGTTGCAGGCGGCAACCACGTCCGAGGGGTCCGGTGGGCGGGGGCGGGGCGGCTCGCCGCCGCGGGGTCAGGCCGCGGCGCGCTCGTCCTCGCCGACGAAGGTCCGCCACAGGCGGGCGTAGCGGCCGCCGCGGGCCAGGAGTTCGGCGTGCGTGCCGTCCTCGACGACCCGGCCGTGGTCCATCACCACGACCCGGTCGGCGCGCGCGGCGGTGGTCAGCCGGTGGGCCACCACCAGCGTGGTGCGCTTGCCCGCGAGCCGGTCGGTGGCCTGGTTGACCAGGCCTTCGGTGGCCAGGTCGAGGGCCGCGGTGGCCTCGTCGAGGAGCAGGACGTCCGGGTCGACGAGCTCCGCGCGGGCCAGGGCGATCAGCTGGCGCTGGCCCGCGGAGAGGTTGCGGCCGCGCTCGGCGACGGCGTGCAGGTAGCCGCCGTCCAGCGTGGCGATCATGTCGTGCGCCCCGACCGCGCGGGCGGCGCCCTCCACTTCGGCGTCGCTCGCGCCGGGGCGCCCGTAGGCGATGGCGTCGCGCACGGTCCCCGGGAAGAGGTACGACTCCTGGGGGACGACGCCGAGGCGGTGGCGGTAGCCCGTCAGGTCCCACTCGCGCAGGTCCACCCCGTCGGCGGTGACCCGGCCGGCGGTCGGATCGTAGAACCGGGCCACCATCTTGACCAGCGTGGACTTGCCGGCCCCCGTCTCGCCGACGAAGGCGACGGTCTGCCCGGCGGGGATGCGCAGGTCGATCCCGGCCAGCGCCGGCTCCTTCGCCCCGCGCTCTTCGGCGGTGCCGTACTCGAAGCGGACCCCCTCGAAGGCGATCTCGCCGCGCAGTTCGGGGACCGGGCGGGGCTCGACCGGGCGCGGGGTGCTGGTGGGCTCCCGCAGCAGGCCCTGGATCCGGCCGAGCGAGACGGTCGCCTGCTGGTAGCCGTCGAAGACCTGCGAGAGCTGCTGCACGGGGGCGAAGAACAGGTCGATGTAGAGGAGGTACGCGACCAGCGCGCCGGTGGTGAGCGTGCCGGCCTCCACCCGTCCGGCGCCGACGATCAGCACGGCGGCCGCGGCCCCCGAGGACAGGAGCTGGACGAAGGGGAAGTAGACCGAGATCAGCCACTGGCCGCGGACGCGGGCCTCGCGGTAGGAGTCGCTGCGCTCCCCGAAGCGGACGGATCCGCTGGCCTGGCGGCGGAACGCCTGGACGATGCGCAGCCCGGCCACCGACTCCTGGAGGTCGGCGTTGACCAGGCCGACCCGGTCGCGCGCGAGCTCGTACGCGGCCACCGACCGGCGGCGGAAGACGATCGTGGCGATGACCAGCAGGGGCAGGGTGGCGAAGACGATCAGCGCCAGCTCGACGTCGAGGACGAGCAGGGCGATCAGGATGCCGAAGAAGGTGAGGACCGAGACGACCGCGGTGACCAGCCCGGTCTGCAGGAAGCTGGACAGGGCGTCGACGTCGGTGGTCATCCGGGTCATGATCTTGCCGGTCAGCTCGCGCTCGTAGTAGTCGAGGCCGAGGCGCTGGAGCTGGGCGAAGATCTTCACGCGCAGGGCGTAGAGCACGCGCTCGCCGGTGCGGCCGGTCATCCGGGTCTCGGCGAACTGCGCGGCCCACTGGGCCAGGACGACGCCGAGCGCGAGGAGGGACGCCGCCCAGACGGCGCCCAGCGCGGCGGCCTCGACGCCCTTGTCGATGCCGTGCCGGATCAGGATCGGCAGCAGCAGCCCGGAGCCCGCGTCGAGGGCGACGAGGCCCAGGGATATCGCGAGCGGTGCCCAGAAGCCGCGCAGCAGGCGGCGCAGGTTGTAGCTGTCCTCGCTGGAGGCGGCGCGGGCCTCGTCCACCGCCGGGGTGTCGTCGGCGGGCGGCAGCGCGGCCACCTGCGCGAGCAGTTCGGGGGTGGCGGGCATCCCGGCGGGGGCGGTGGTCTTCTCGTCCGCCTGCTCCTGGCGCTGCCAGAGCTCGGGGGTGATGCCGCCGGCCACCCGGCGCTTGGCGTTGACGGGCTCGGAGTCGATCTCGGCCTCGAACTCGATGTCCCGTTCCAGGTCCCGCTCGATGTCCCGCTCGAACTCCGCCATCACGGGCGCCTCGGGCGTCCGCGGCGAGCCCGCGCCCAGCGCGTCCGGATCGGTCAGCAGCCGCCGGTAGAGGGCGGAGCGGCGCTCCAGCTCCTCGTGCGTACCGATGTCGGAGAGCCGCCCGTGGTCCAGGACGGCGATCCGGTCGGCGAGCGCGAGCGTGGAGCGGCGGTGCGCGATGAGCAGGGTGGTGCGGCCGGCCATGACGGCCCGCAGCGCTTCGTGGATCTCGTGCTCGACCCGGGCGTCGACGGCGGAGGTCGCGTCGTCGAGGAGCAGCAGCCGGGGGTCGGTGAGGATGGCGCGGGCGAGCGCGATGCGCTGGCGCTGGCCGCCGGAGAGGGTCAGGCCCTGCTCGCCGACCTTCGTGTCGAAACCGGCGGGGAGTTCCTCGATGAACCCTTCGGCCTGGGCGGCGCGGGCGGCGGCCAGCACCTGCTCCTCGGTGGCGTCGGGGTGCCCGTAGGCGATGTTCGCGCGGATGGTGTCGGAGAAGAGGAACGAGTCCTCGGGGACCAGCCCGATCGCGTCGCGCAGCGAGTCGAAGGTCAGCTCGCGCACGTCGTGCCCGCCGACCCGGACGGTGCCGTGGTCGGTGTCGTAGAAGCGCGGCAGGAGCAGGGAGACGGTCGACTTGCCGCTGCCGGAGGCGCCGACGAGGGCCACGGTCTCGCCCTCGGCGATCGAGAGGCCGAAACCGTCGAGCACCGGGCGCTCGGGGTCGTAGCCGAAGCGCACGTCCTCGAACTCGACGGTGGCGGGCGCGTCGGCGGGCAGGGCGTGCGTGCCGTCCTGGATCACCGGCTCGGTGTCGATGAGCTCGAAGACCCGCTCCGCACCGGCGCGGGCCTGCTGGCCGACGGTGAGGATCATGGCGAGCATCCGGACGGGGCCGACGAGCTGGGCGAGGTAGGTGGAGAAGGCCACGAAGGTGCCGAGGGTGACCTGCCCCTTGGTGGCCATCCAGCCGCCGAGGGCCAGCATCGCGACCTGCCCGAGGGCGGGTACGGCCTGGAGGGCGGGGGTGTAGCGGGAGTTCAGCCGGATGCTGCGCATGCGCCCGGCGAAGAGGCGGCGGCCGGCGTCGCGGAGCTTGCCGGTCTCCTGCTCCTCCTGGCCGAAGCCCTTGACGACGCGGACGCCGGTGACGGCCCCGTCGACGACGGAGGCGACGGCCGCGGCCTGGCTCTGGGCGTACCAGGTGGCGGGGAAGAGCTTCTTGCGGCTGCGCTTGGCGATGAACCAGAGGGCGGGGGCCATGAGCAGCGCGACCAGGGTCAGCAGCGGCGAGAGCCACAGCATGATCGCGAGGGATATGCCGAAGAGCAGGAAGTTCCCGATGGTCATCGGGAGCATGAACAGCAGGCCCTGGATGAGCTGGAGGTCGCTGGTCGCCCGCCCGATGACCTGTCCGGTGGACAGCTCGTCCTGGCGGCGCCCGTCGAGCCGGCCGATCGTGTCGTACATGTCGGTGCGCAGGTCGTGCTGCACGTCGAGGGCGAGGCGCCCGCCGTAGTACCTGCGTATGTAGGTCAGCACGTACACGACGAGTGCCGCGCCTATGAGCATCCCGGCCCAGGGCCCCATGGGCTTGCTCTTGTCCCCGATGACGTCGTCGAGGATCACCTTGGTGACGAGCGGTACGAGCGCCATGACGGCCATGCCGCCGAGCGAGGACCCGAGGGCGAGCAGCACGTTGGCCTTGTACCGCCAGGTGTACCGGGCCAGTCGCCGTCCCCAGCCCTGACCCTGGCCCTGTTTCTCCGCCGCCGCCACGTGGTGCCTCCCCGTCCGTCCTGCCTGTCCTGCCGCAAGCCCCAACGCCACGACCGGCGGATTTCATCCCGCCGCAACAATCGAACGCGTTTACCCGAGGGGGCGCACGGTGGGCGGGGCCGGACGTGGGGGGCGGCGAGGGGGCCCGCGGTCAGACGGTGCCGGGAGGGGCGATCCAGCGGGCGGGCTGGCCGGTCACGCGCGCGATGGTGTCGAAGTCCTTGTCGTAGTGCAGCAGCGTGAGGCCGGTGAGTTCGGCCGTGGCGGCGACGAGCAGGTCGACGGGGCCGGCACTGCGGTGCTCGCCCCGGTCAGTGAGCAGCCGCTGCACCGCGCGGGCCCGGAGGTAGACCCGCTCGGGCATGGGCGTCCAGTTGAAGAGTTCGCCGAGCAGGGCCTCCTTCTCCAACCGGTCGGCGAGCGAGCGGGCGGAGAAGAGCAGTTCCAGCTCCGTGACCTCGCAGACGCCGATCACGCCCACGGCGAGGTGCTCCAGCCAGCTCTTGCGAACGTCCTCGTTCGTCACGACGCGCACGACGGCGGAGGTGTCGATGAGGTGGGTCACCGGGCTCATCGTCGGTAGTCGGCCTTGTTCAGGAGGGGCTCGAAGTCGCCGCGCTCGCCCATCTCGACGAGCCGCTCCAGCGCCTTCAGCCGCTTGTTGCGCCGCGCCACCTCTTGGAGGGCCGCGTTGACCGTGTCCTTCTTCGACTTGGTGCCCAGTATCGAAGCGGCCTCGGCGAGGGCCTCGTCATCGACTTCCATGTAGAGGTTGGACATATATGCCTCCTATGCTGGTCCCATATAAAGCATAGGAGGCGGGGTGCGGGTCGGGCAACGCCTACAGGTGCGTCGGGGCGAACATCTTCAAGGTGGCCGGTAGGACCAGGACCGAGGGGCCCGGGGTGGACAGGGCCTTCGCGAGGTCCGCGCGCAGGGAGTCCGGGGTGGTGGTCGCCGCCGGGACGCCGAAGGACTCGGCCAGGGCGACGAAGTCGGGGCGGGTGAGCTCCGTCCCCGTGGTGCGGCCGTCGAAGGACTGGCTCATGTACTCGCGCAGGATGCCGTAGCCGCCGTCGTCGACGATCAGCCAGGTCACGTCCAGGTCGTACTGGCGGGCCGTGGCCAGCTCCGCCAGGGAGTACATCGCGCCGCCGTCGCCCGAGACGGCCAGGACCGGGGTGTCCGGCTCGGCCGCGCAGGCTCCGAGGGCGGCCGGGAAGGCGTAGCCGAGACCGCCCGCGCCCTGGGCCGAGTGCATCGTGTTGGGGTGCTTCGGGTCGAAGGCGGACCAGGCCCAGTAGGCCAGGATCGTCATGTCCCAGAAGGACGGCGAGCGCGCCGGGAGGGCGGCCCTGATCGAGGCCAGCAGGGACTGCTCCAGGGCCACGTCCTGGGTGGACAGCCGCTCCGCGATCGCGGCCAGGACGGAGCGGACGCGCTCGGGCGCGCCCGGATCCGGGCGCTCGGACACCGTCTCCAGGAGCGCCTGGAGCGCGAGCCGGGCGTCGGCGTGGATGCCGAGCCCCGCGTGGTTGGACTCCAGCTTGCCGAGGTCGGCGTCGATCTGGACGACCCGGCCCTCAGGGAAGAACGTGTGGTAGTTCGAGGAGAGTTCCCCGAGGCCCGACCCGACGACCAGCAGGACGTCGGCGTCCTCCAGGAAGTCCGTCATGTGGCGGTCCTCCAGCCAGGACTGGAGGGAGAGCGGGTGGGTCCAGGGGAAGGCGCCCTTGCCGCCGAAGGTGGTGACGACCGGCGCGTTCAGCCGCTCGGCCAGCTCCCGCAGCTTCTTCGCGGCGTCCGAACGGACCACCCCGCCGCCCGCGATGATCACCGGTCGCTCCGCACGCTCCAGCCAGTGCGCGGCCAGCGCGGTCAGCTCCGGGCGCGGGGCGAGGTCGTGCGGGGTCGCGTCCACGCCCGTGACCTGCGGAACGATGGTCCGCGCGCGCAGCACGTCCTCGGGGATCTCCACCCAGACCGGGCCGTGCGGGGCGGTCAGCGCCGACTCCCAGGCCGCGGCGATCACGGAGGGGATCTGGGACGGGGTGCGGGCCTCGTGCACCGACTTGACCACGTCCCGGAAGGACGCCGCCTGGTCCCGCAGCTCGTGCAGGTGGCCGCGCCGCCCGCCGCCCAGGCCCGCGCTCGGCACCTGGGAGGCGATGGCCACGACCGGGGCGGAGGCGGCGGCCGCCTCCGCCAGGGCGGGCAGGGCGGTCAGCGCGCCCGGCCCGGTGGACAGCAGCAGCGGGACCGCCTCGCCCGTGAGGCGGCCGTACGCGTCGGCCGCGAAGGCCGCGTTGTTCTCCACCCGCAGGCCGATCAGCCGCAGGTCGGAGCGGCCCAGCGCGTCGAAGGTGGCCAGCGCGTGCTGCCCCGGCAGGCCGAAGACGGTGGTCGCGCCGAGCGAGCGCAACGTCTCCACGACCAGGTCCCCGCCGGTCCGGCCCGGCGGCGGCGCGAGTGCGGCCGCCTTCTGGGCTTCGGTGGGGCGGAGTACCAGGTCGTGGTCGTGCGTCACGGTGCTTACTTGCCCTTCGCCTGCGCGATCTGACGGCTCATGATGGTGGTCAGCTCGTACGCGGTGTGCGAGGCCGCGACCGAGGTGATCTCCGCGTGATCGTACGCCGGGGCCACCTCGACCACGTCGGCGGAAACCAGGTTGCAGGACGACAGGCCGCGGATGATCTCCAGCAGCTCGCGGGAGGTCATGCCGCCCGCCTCGGGGGTGCCGGTGCCGGGCGCGTGGGCCGGGTCCAGCACGTCGATGTCGATCGAGATGTACAGCGGGCGGTCGCCGATGCGCTGGCGCAGCTGGTCGGCGACCTCGTCGGCGCCGCGGCGGTAGACGTCGGCCGAGGTGACGATGCCGAAGCCCATCTTGGCGTCGTCGTCCAGGTCCTGCTTGCCGTAGAGCGGGCCGCGGGTGCCGACGTGCGAGAGCGCCTCGGTGTCGAGGATGCCCTCCTCGACGGCCCGGCGGAAGGGCGTGCCGTGCGTGTACTCGGCGCCGAAGTACGTGTCCCAGGTGTCCAGGTGCGCGTCGAAGTGCAGCAGCGCGACCGGGCCGTGCTTCTTGGCCACCGAGCGCAGCAGAGGCAGCGCGATGGTGTGGTCGCCGCCGAGGGTCATCAGGCGGGAGCCGCCCGAGATCAGCTCGTCGGCCGCGGCCTCGATCGTGTCGACGGCCTCGTTGATGTTGAAGGGGTTCGCCGCGATGTCACCGGCGTCGGCGACCTGCGCGAGGGCGAAGGGGGAGGCGTCCTGGGCCGGGTTGTACGGGCGCAGCAGGCGCGAGGCCTCGCGGATGGCGTTGCCGCCGAAGCGGGCGCCGGGGCGGTAGGAGACGCCGGAGTCGAAGGGCACGCCGACCACGGCCACGTCCGCCTTGCCGCCGACCTCGTCGAGGCGGGGCAGTCGGGCGAAGGTCGCGGGGCCCGCGTAGCGCGGGATGCGGGAGGAGTCGACGGGGCCGCGCGGCTGCGTGCTCATGGGGGGTGCCCTTCCTGGAGGTCCTGCGAGTGCGGTGCTTCGAGCGTAAACGGACACCCCGGGCGCGCGGGGTGTACGTTCCATCCATCGAGCGTCCCCGATGTGTACGGAGTATCCATGGAAGCCCCGCCCGCTCCGCCGGTCCCGCTCGGCGCGCTGCTGCCGGAGCGGGAGCTGGGGCTGCGCCACCTCGCCGGGCCCGCCGGGGCCGAGGTGCACGGGGTGCACGCCTCCGAGATGGCCGACCCCTCGCCGTACCTGCTGGGCGGCGAGCTGCTGCTCACCGCGGGCGCCGCGCTGGAGGACCCCGACGCGTACGTCGCCCGGCTCGCCCGCGCCGGTACGGCGGCCCTCGGCTTCGGCGTGACCCCGGTGCACGCGACCGTGCCCCCGGAGCTGGTGGCGGCCTGCGACCGGCACGGGCTGCCGCTGCTGGAGGTGCCCGCCGGGACGCCGTTCACGGCGGTCGCCCGCGCCGTGTGGCGGCTGATGGCGCGGGCCCGTACCCGTGAGCTGAGCCGGATCACCGAGGCCCAGCAGGCGCTGGCCGCCGCCGCGGCCCGGCCCGATCCGGTACCGGCCGTACTGTCCCGGCTGGCCGGTGTCCTGGACGGGCACGCCGTACTGGTGGGCGCGGACGGGGTCCGGGAGGCGGCGGGCCGCCCCGCGCCCCCGGGGGTGCTCGCGGCCCTGACCGCGCTGGCCGCCCGCGTCGCGGGCAACGGCCCGGGGACCGGCGCGCCCGCCGCCGCGACCGCGACCGACACCCACGAGGGGCTGCACCTCTCGGTGCACGCCCTGGGCCGCCCGGGGGCGGCTCCCGGGGCCGCGCTCGTACCCGTGCTGGCGCTGGCCGCGCCCGGTCGGGCTCCCGGGGACCACACCATCGCCTCGGTGGCCGCCGTGCTGCTCACGCTGCTGACCGCGCACCGCCCGCCGGGCCCGGAAACGGCCGCCCTGACCCGGCTGCTGCTCGACGGGGATCCGGGCGGGGCGCTGGGCCCGGGGCCCTGGTACGCCGTCCACGCGCGCGGCGCCGGTGATCCGCGGGCCCTGGCGGCCGCGCTGGGCACCGTACTGCTGGACCCGGACGGGGGCGGGGACGGCGTGCGCCTGCTCACCGACCGGGACCCGACCCCCCAGCCCGGCTGGCGGCTCGGGGTCGCCCCGCCCGCCGGGCCCGCGGAGCTGCGCGGCGCCGGGGCCCGGGCGCGGCGGGCCCTGGAGCGCGCCGAGGCGGCCCGCGCCCCGCTGGCCCGGCACGCCCCCGGGGGCATCGCGGCCCTGCTCGACCCGGCGGAGGCCCGCGCGCACGCCGAGGCGCTGCTCGCCCCGCTGAACCCGGCGCACGCGCGGACGCTGCGCGCCTGGCTGGCCCATCACGGCAGCTGGGACCGCAGCGCGGCCGCCCTCGGCGTCCACCGCAACACCGTGCGCCAGCGCATCGCCCGCTGCGCGACCCTGCTGGCGCTCGACCTGGACGATCCGGACACCCGGATGGAGCTGTGGTTCGCGCTGCGGCACGCCGGGGTGGAGGACGGGACCGCCTCCCCCGACACCGCCCGCCCCTGACCCGCCCTCCGGGGGCGCCTCGAACGCCGGCGAGGCTGAAATCCCCGGCCCCGCCGGTGGGGCGACGGGGGCTGCGCACGACAAGGGGGCCGGCCGGGGTGACGCTGGTGACATGAACAGCCGACCGGACAGTTCACCGGAGCAGCCGGGATGGGGCCCCCGCCCGCCCCACCAGGACCCCCCGGCGGGGTACCCGTACCCCCCGCCCCCGCCCGCGCCGCGCCGGCGCCGCCGCTGGCCGTGGGTGCTGCTCGGCCTGCTCCTGCTGCTGCTCGGCGGCTGCGCGGCCCTCTTCGCCGTCTTCGTCGGCGAGGTGCAGAAGGAGGCCGGTCGGCCCGCCCGGGTCACCTACGCGGCGACCGGCAAGGCCACGGACGTGACCATCACGTATTCGACCTGGCACGACGGCAGCGCCTCCACCAGCCAGGTGGGCGGCCAGAGCCTGCCGTGGACGAAGGTGCTCACTACGAAGGGCTTCGCCAAGGGCGGCTCGCTCGTGGTGACGCTGGGCGCCCAGGGCGGGGCCGCCACCTGCTCGGTCACGGTCGACGACGACCCGCCGATCACGGCGAGCGCGATGGGCCCCTTCGCCTCGGCCGTCTGCAACGGCTTCTGACGCACCGGCCGGAG
The DNA here is from genome assembly GCF_042730635.1 of Streptomyces sp. NPDC059917. Lineage (NCBI taxonomy): Bacteria > Bacillati > Actinomycetota > Actinomycetes > Kitasatosporales > Streptomycetaceae > Streptomyces > Streptomyces sp. NPDC059917. Next base: position 112,260 of record NZ_JBHWLC010000004.1, on the reverse strand, counting down.
CCCGCGGGGAGGGGCGGCGTGGCCGCCGCCACTCTGGACAGCACGGACAACCCACCGGTAACTTAGTCTGAGCAAGCGCTTAGCCATAGGCGGCGGACCGCCGCGACCGAAGGGAGCCGGCCCGTGCGCCGTACCGTTTTCAATGAGGACCACGAGGCGTTCCGCGAGACCATCCGCGCCTTCATCGAGGCCGAGGTCGTCCCGGTCTACGACGAGTGGTTCCAGGCGGGCCAGGCGCCGCGCGACTTCTACTACAAGCTCGGCGAGCTGGGCGTCTTCGGCATCAACGTGCCCGAGGAGTTCGGCGGCGCCGGTCTGGACACGCACAAGTTCGAGGCCGTCCTCTACGAAGAGACCTCCCGCGCGGGCGTGAACTTCGGCGGCTCCGGCGTGCACGTGCTGCTGGCCCTCCCCTACATCAAGATGCTCGCCACCGACGAGCAGAAGAAGCGCTACCTGCCGAAGTTCGTCTCCGGCGAGGAGATGTGGGCCCTCGCGATGACCGAGCCGGGCACCGGTTCCGACGTCGCGGGCATGAAGACCACCGCCAAGCTCTCCGAGGACGGCACGCACTACGTCCTCAACGGCTCCAAGACCTTCATCACCGGTGGCGTCCACGCCGACCGCGTGATCGTCTGCGCCCGCACGTCCTCCCCGCGCGAGGACGACCGCCGCTTCGGCATCTCCCTCTTCGCCGTCGACACCAAGTCCGAGGGCTACTCCATCGGCCGCAAGCTCGACAAGCTGGGCCTGCGCACCTCCGACACCGCCGAGCTGGCGTTCGTCGACGTGAAGGTGCCGGTCGAGGACCTGATGGGCGAGGAGAACAAGGGCTTCTACTACCTCGGCGCCAACCTGCCCTCCGAGCGCTGGGGCATCGCCTTCGGCGCGTACGCCCAGGCCAAGGCGGCCGTCCGGTTCGCGCAGCAGTACGTCACGGACCGCACCGTCTTCGGCAAGCCGGTCGCCCACTTCCAGAACACCAAGTTCGAACTGGCCTCCTGCCAGGCCGAGGTGGACGCCGCCGAGGCCGTCGCGGACCGCGCGCTGGAGGCCCTGGACGCCGGTGAGCTGACCGCCGCCGAGGCCGCGTCCGCGAAGCTCTTCTGCACCGAGGTCGCGCACCGCGTCATCGACAAGTGCCTCCAGCTGCACGGCGGCTACGGCTACATGAACGAGTACCCGATCGCCCGCCTGTACGCCGACAACCGCGTGAACCGCATCTACGGCGGCACCAGCGAGGTCATGAAGTCCATCATCGCCAAGTCCATGGGCCTGTGAGCGAGCAGCCACCCGGCACTTACGCTTACCGACCATGAACGAGGCACTGACGACGCTCCTCGACCTGCTCGACCTGGAGCAGATCGAGGAGAACATCTTCCGCGGTACCAGCCGTTCGGCGCTGGTACCGCGCGTCTTCGGCGGTCAGGTCGCGGCCCAGGCGCTGGTCGCGGCCGGCCGCACGGTGCCCGAGGACCGCGCCGCGCACTCGCTGCACTCGTACTTCCTGCGCGCCGGTGACCCCGGCGCGCCGATCGTGTACTCCGTCGACCGGATCCGCGACGGGCGCTCCTTCACCACGCGCCGCGTCGTCGCCGTCCAGCACGGACAGCCGATCTTCCACCTCTCGGCGTCCTTCCAGACGCCCGAGGAGGGCCTGGACCACCAGGCCGCGATGCCGGACGCGCCCGATCCGGAGACCTTGGAGACGGCCGCCGAGGCCCTGCCCCGCTACCGGGACGTCTTCCGCGACCCGGGCACGGTGGAGCGGCTGATCGACGCGCGGGCCGCGGTGGACCTGCGGTACGCGACGACCCCGCCGTGGGGCAGCGTCGGCGAGCCGGTCGAGCCGCGCACGCAGGTCTGGTTCCGCACCGCGGGCAAGCTGGAGAGCGACGACCCCCTCCTGCACACCTGCCTGGCCACCTACGTCTCGGACATGACCCTGCTCGACTCCGTCCTGCTCGCGCACGGGCGCGGCGGCTGGGCGGTCGGTGACGTCGTGGGCGCCTCGCTGGACCACGCGATGTGGTTCCACCGGCCGTTCCGCGCGGACGAGTGGCTGCTGTACGACCAGGAGTCCCCCTCGGCCGCCGCCGGGCGGGGCCTGGGGCAGGCCAGGATCTGGACCCGGGACGGGCGGCTCGCCGTCACCGTCATCCAGGAGGGCGTGGTGCGCGTCCCGCGCGCGTAGCCGGGGCGGCGGACGTACCGTCGCCTCATGTCCAGCAACCCGGACGGCTCCGGCGGCGGTGGCGACGAGAGCGTCGCCACCGTACTCGTCGCCGTGGTCACCAACCTCGGGATCGCGGCGGCCAAGGCGGTCGGCGGGATCGTCAGCGGGTCCAGCGCGATGCTGTCCGAAGCGGCCCACTCGGTGGCCGACACCGTGACCGAGGTGCTGTTGCTGGCCTCGCTCAAGCGGAGCGCCAAGCCCGCGGACGAGGCGCATCCGCTCGGCTACGGGCCGGAGCGCTACATCTGGGCGCTGCTGGCCTCGATCGCCACCTTCGTGGGCGGCGCGGTCTTCGCGGTGTACGACGGGATCCACACCCTGGTGCACGGCGAGGACCCGGGCGATCCGACCCTCTCCTACGTCATCCTCGCCGTGGCCTTCGCCCTGGAGGGCTACTCGCTGCTGGTCGCCTGGCGCCAGGTCAAGGGCGAGGCGGCCCGGATGCGGGCGCCCCTGGGCCTGTACGTGAAGCACACCCCGGACACCGCGGTGAAGGCGGTCCTGCTGGAGAACGTGGCCGCCCTGATCGGCCTCGCCCTGGCCGCGGGCGGGCTGCTGGGCGCGCAGCTGACCGGCTCCGGGGCGTACGACGGGATCGCCTCGCTGCTGATCGGGCTGCTGCTGGTGGGGGTGGCGTGGGAGCTGGGCCGCTCCAACGCGCAGTACCTGATCGGGCGCCCGCTGCCGCCGCGGATGCGGGCCGGGGTCCGCGAGGAGCTGCTGTCCGTGCCGCACATCGAGGCGGTGCTGGAACTGACCACGCTGGTGCAGGGCCCGGACGAGGTGTTGATCGCGGCGAAGATCGACTTCCACGACCTGGCGGCCGCCTGGCAGGTCGAGCGCGCCTGCGAGGAGGCCGAGGCGCAACTGCGCGAGCGCTACCCGGCGATCCGCCGCGTCTACCTGGACCCCACCCCGCGCCGCGCGGCCCCGCCGCCCGGCCCCTGACCCGCGCGGGGGGAGGTCCGGCGGACGTCCCGGGCCGCCCCCTTCGGATCTCGCCGGGCCCCGGAAGACCCCTCCGGGGCGCCGGGGGCCGGGGTCAGGACGACAGCCCCGCCGCGTCCAGCAGGTACGCCACCAGCGGGTCGTAGTGGCGCGGGTCGCGCACGTGGTCGTCCAGGGGCACCGCCACCTGGAGGGTGCCCTCGGCCTCGCCGAGGAAGAGCGCCGGGTCGTTGCAGTCGGCGTAGCCCACCGCGTCCAGGCCGCGCTGGGCCGCGCAACCGGCCCAGCCGTGGTCGGCGACGACCAGGTCGGGCTGCGGCCGCCCCTCGGCGGCCAGGGCGTCCAGGATCGCGGCCATCGGGTTCGGGGAATGGGTGTGCCACAGGGTGGCCCCCCGCTCCAGCACGGCCACGTCGGCGAACTGCCACACGGAGCCCTCGTCGGCCGTCAGCCCGGCCGGGATCACCACGATCTCGCAGCCGGCCGCCCGCAGGGCCGCCGCCGTGGCGCGGTGCACGTCGAGCAGCCCGCCCGGGTGCCCGGTCGCGAACAGCACCCGCTGCTGGTCCAGGGCGGCCTTGCGCAGCCGCGCCGCCATCCGGTCGAGCGCGTCGAGGGTCAGCTCGGGGTCGATGGTGTCCTGGCCGTGCAGCTGGGCCGGGTCGTCGACGACCCCGCAGCGCTCGGCCATCACCGCGAGGACGTCCTGCTCGTCCCTCCAGCGGTCGCCCAGCTCCAGGCCCAGCCAGTAGTGGCGGTCGCCGTTGGCGAGCTTGCGGTAGTGGGAGAGGTTGTTCTCGCGCGGCGTGGCGACCTGCCCGGCGATCCGGGTGCGGACCAGGTGATCGATGAGTTCGGCGCGGCTGGGTACGGGCGTCTCTATCGGCATGGTCCCCATTCTGCCGCCGCCGACCCGGACGCGTCCGTTCCGTCCGGCCCGGCGCAGCAGCGCGGCCCACGCGCTCATGGCGACAGCGCCCCGAACGCCCCGTGCGCCACCCGGCGCAGCAGCGACTCGGTGGCCTCGCGGCCCAGCGGTCCCAGGTGCGGGGTCGAGTTCAGCAGGCCGAAGACGGCGTGGACGCAGATCCGCGCCTCCGCCTGCGGCACCAGCGGGTGCAGTTCGCGCACGACCTCCACCCACAGCTCGACGTACTGCCGCTGGAGCTGGCGCACGAGCTTGCGGTCGGCGTCCCGCAGCCGGTCGAGCTCCCGGTCGTGGACGGTGATCAGCGCGCGGTCGTCGAGGGCGAAGTCGATGTGCCCGTCGATCAGCGAGGCCAGCACGGACGCCGGGTCACCGGCGGCTTCGGCCACCCGGTGGCGGCCGCCGGTCAGCAGCCGTTCGCTGATCCCGACGAGCAGCTCGGCGAGCATCGCCTCCTTGCCCGCGAAATGCCGGTACAGGCCGGGGCCGCTGATGCCCACCGCGGCCCCTATCTCGTCCACGCCGACCCCGTGGAAACCACGCTCGGCGAAGAGACGAGCGGCCTCGTTGAGGATCTGCTCGCGACGGGTGGGGGCGGCCGCTCTGGTGCTCATGGGAATCCATTCTAGACAGGGCCGTTAGCGGTCGTTAACCTATGGCGCGTAAGGCGTTAACGCTCATTAACCGAGCAAGGGAGCTCGAGCGATGCAGCAGGCACCAGTGCTGACGACCGCCGCCGATCCGGCGTCCGAGGCCTGGCGGACCAACGAGGCCGCCCACCGCGAGCTGACCGAGGGGTTGCGGGCCCGGCTCGACGCCGCCCGGCTCGGCGGCGGCGAGAAGGCCCGCGCCCGCCACACCGCGCGCGGCAAGCTCCTCCCGCGCGAGCGGGTCGACGCCCTCCTGGACCCCGGTTCGCCGTTCCTGGAGCTGGCCCCGCTGGCCGCCGAGGACATGTACGGGGGCGCCGCCCCCGCCGCCGGCGTGATCGCGGGCATCGGCCGGGTCAGCGGCCGCGAGTGCGTGATCGTGGCGAACGACGCCACCGTCAAGGGCGGCACCTACTACCCGATGACGGTCAAGAAGCACCTGCGCGCCCAGGAGGTCGCGCTGGAGAACCGGCTGCCCTGCCTCTACCTGGTCGACTCCGGCGGCGCCTTCCTGCCCATGCAGGACGAGGTCTTCCCGGACCGCGAGCACTTCGGCCGGATCTTCTACAACCAGGCCCGCATGTCGGGCGCGGGCATCCCGCAGATCGCCGCCGTCCTCGGTTCCTGCACGGCGGGCGGGGCCTACGTACCGGCGATGAGCGACGAGGCCGTCATCGTGCGCGGCCAGGGCACCATCTTCCTGGGCGGGCCGCCGCTGGTGAAGGCGGCCACCGGCGAGGTGGTCACCGCCGAGGAGCTGGGCGGCGGCGAGGTGCACTCGCGGACCTCCGGGGTCACCGACCACCTGGCCGAGGACGACGCGCACGCGCTGCGGATCGTGCGCAACATCGTGGCCACGCTCCCGGAGCGGACCGCGGCGCCGTGGTCGCTGGAGGCTCCCGAGGAGCCCAAGGTGGACCCGTACGGCCTCTACGGCGCGGTGCCGGTCGACTCCCGTACGCCGTACGACGCCCGCGAGATCATCGCGCGCATCACGGACGGGTCCCGCTTCCAGGAGTTCAAGGCCGAGTTCGGGCAGACCCTGGTCACCGGCTTCGCCCGGATCCACGGGCACCCGGTCGGGATCGTCGCCAACAACGGCATCCTGTTCTCCGAGTCCGCCCAGAAGGGCGCCCACTTCATCGAGCTGTGCGACCAGCGCGGCATCCCCCTGCTCTTCCTCCAGAACATCTCGGGCTTCATGGTCGGCCGGGACTACGAGGCGGGCGGCATCGCCAAGCACGGCGCGAAGATGGTCACGGCCGTCGCCTGCACCCGGGTGCCCAAGCTGACCGTGGTCGTCGGCGGCTCCTACGGCGCGGGCAACTACTCCATGTGCGGCCGGGCCTACAGCCCCCGCTTCCTGTGGATGTGGCCCAACGCCAAGATCTCGGTCATGGGCGGCGAGCAGGCCGCCTCGGTGCTGGCCACGGTCAAGCGCGACCAGATCGAGGGCGCCGGCCAGGACTGGTCGGGCGAGGAAGAGGACGCCTTCAAGGCTCCGATCCGCGCGCAGTACGAGGAGCAGGGCAGCGCCTACTACGCCACCGCGCGCCTGTGGGACGACGGGGTCATCGACCCGGTGGAGACCCGCCAGGTGCTGGGGCTCGCCCTGACCGCCTGCGCCAACGCGCCCCTCGCCGACTCGGCTTTCGGCATCTTCCGGATGTGATGTGTGACGTGAGGAACCCTTCGATGTTCAGCACTGTTCTGGTGGCCAACCGGGGCGAGATCGCGGTCCGGGTCATCCGTACGCTCCGGCAGCTCGGCGTGCGCTCGGTCGCCGTCTTCAGCGACGCCGACGCCGACGCGCGCCACGTCCGGGAGGCCGACACGGCCGTCCGGATCGGCCCGGCGGCCGCCGCCGAGAGCTACCTGTCGGTGGAGCGGCTGCTCGACGCCGCCCGCCGCACCGGGGCCGAGGCCGTCCACCCCGGCTACGGCTTCCTCGCCGAGAACGCCGCCTTCGCCGCCGCCTGCGCCGAGGCCGGTCTCGTCTTCATCGGCCCGCCCGCCGGCGCCATCGCCCTGATGGGCGACAAGATCCGCGCCAAGGAGACCGTGCGGGCCGCGGGCGTCCCGGTGGTCCCGGGCTCCTCCGGCAGCGGGCTCAGCGACGCCGAACTGACGGCGGCGTCCCGCGAGATCGGCATGCCGGTCCTGCTCAAGCCCTCGGCGGGCGGCGGCGGCAAGGGCATGCGGCTGGTGCGCGACGAGGCCCTGCTGGGCGAGGAGATCGCCGCCGCGCGGCGCGAGGCGCGGTCCTCCTTCGGCGACGACACCCTGCTCGTGGAGCGCTGGGTCGACCGGCCGCGGCACATCGAGATCCAGGTCCTGGCGGACGCCCACGGGAACGTCGTCCACCTCGGCGAGCGCGAGTGCTCCCTCCAGCGCCGCCACCAGAAGGTCATCGAGGAGGCGCCCAGCGTCCTGCTCACCCCCGAGCTGCGCGAGGCGATGGGCGCGGCGGCCACCTCGGCGGCCCGCTCCTGCGGGTACGTCGGCGCGGGCACCGTGGAGTTCATCGTGCCGGGCGGGGACCCGTCCTCGTACTACTTCATGGAGATGAACACCCGCCTCCAGGTCGAGCACCCGGTCACCGAGCTGGTGACGGGCCTGGACCTGGTGGAGTGGCAGCTGCGGGTCGCCGCCGGCGAGCCCCTCGGCTTCGGGCAGGACGACGTCACCCTCACCGGGCACGCCATCGAGGCCCGCGTCTGCGCCGAGGACCCGGCGCGCGGGTTCCTGCCCTCGGGCGGGACCGTGCTCGCCCTGTCGGAGCCGAACGGCGGCGCCGTGCGCACCGACTCCGGGCTGACCGAGGGCGTGCCGGTCGGCAGCACCTACGACCCGATGCTGTCGAAGGTCATCGCCTACGGGCCCGACCGGGCCAGTGCCCTGCGGGTGCTGCGGGGGGCCTTGGCGGACACGGTGATCCTGGGCGTCCAGACCAACACGGGCTTCCTGCGGCGCCTGCTGGCCCATCCCGACGTGGTCTCCGGCGACCTGGACACGGGGCTGGTCGAGCGCGACCTGGCCAAGCTCCTCCCGGAGGGTGTCCCGCCCGAGGTGTACGCGGCGGCCGCGCTGCTCGACCAGGGCTCCGCCCCGGACGAGCCGGGCGCGTGGGTCGACCCCTTCGGGGTGCCCAGCGGCTGGCGCCTGGGCGGCACCCCCGCCTGGACGGTCCACCACTTCCGCCTCCCGGGCCAGGACCCGGTGGAGGTCCGCACCCGCCCCTCGACCAGCGGCACGACGGAACTCCTGGTCACCGGAGCCGTTCCAGCCGCACCGGCCCGCGGCCGGATCGTCACCCGCACCCACAGCACCGTCACCATCGAACTCGACGGCATCACCCACCGCTTCACCCACGCCCCCTCCCCGGAGGGGACCTGGCTCGGCCGCGACGCCGACACCTGGCACGTCCAGGCGCACGACCCCGTCACCGCCTCCCTCACCGGTCGCGGCCGCTCGGGCGCGGACACCCTGGCCGCCCCCATGCCCGGCACCGTCACCGTCGTGAAGGTGGCCGTCGGGGACGAGGTGGAGGCGGGCCAGAGCCTGCTGGTCGTGGAGGCGATGAAGATGGAGCACGTCATCTCCGCCCCCCACGCCGGCACCGTCACCGAGCTCGACGTCACCCCCGGCACCACCGTCGCCATGGACCAGGTCCTGGCCGTGGTGACCCCCGTAGCGGCGGAGGAGGCCGAGTGAACGGGCTCCCGATGGCCTTCCCCGCGCCCGACCTGCCGGCCCGGGTCCGCATCCACGAGGTCGGCGCCCGCGACGGCCTGCAGAACGAGAAGGCCTCCGTCCCCACCGAGGTGAAGGCGGAGTTCATCCACCGCCTCGCCGCGGCGGGCCTCACCACCATCGAGGCGACCAGCTTCGTGCACCCCAAGTGGGTGCCCCAACTGGCCGACGCGGAGACCCTGTTCCCGCTGCTGTCCGACGTCCCCGCCGCCCTGCCGGTGCTCGTGCCCAACGAGCGGGGCCTGGACCGGGCCCTGGCCCTCGGCGCGAGCCGGATCGCCGTCTTCGGTTCGGCGACCGAGACCTTCGCCGCGCGCAACCTCAACCGGAGCGTCGCCGAGTCCCTCGCGATGTTCGATCCGGTCGTCGCCCGCGCCAAGGCGGGCCGGGCGCACGTGCGCGGCTACCTCTCGATGTGCTTCGGCGACCCGTGGGAGGGGCCGGTCCCGGTCCACCAGGTCGTCCGGGTGGCCAAGGCCCTGCTCGACCTCGGCTGCGACGAACTGAGCCTCGGCGACACCATCGGCGTCGCCACCCCCGGCCACGTGCAGGCGCTGCTGTCCGCGCTGAACGAGGCGGGCGTGGGGACCGACCGGATCGGGGTCCACTTCCACGACACCTACGGACAGGCCCTCTCCAACACCCTCGCGGCCCTCCAGCACGGCGTCACCACCGTCGACGCCTCCGCGGGCGGCCTCGGCGGGTGCCCGTACGCGAAGAGCGCCACCGGGAACCTCGCCACCGAGGACCTCGTGTGGATGCTCGACGGCCTCGGCATCGACACCGGGGTCGACCTGGCCGCCCTCACCGCCACGAGCGTGTGGATGGCCGAACAGCTGGGCCGGCCCAGCCCCTCCCGCACCGTCAAAGCCCTCTCCCACAAGGAGCAGTAGAACCATGGCCCTCGACCACCGGCTCACCCCCGAGCACGAGGAACTCCGCCGCACCGTCGAGGCGTTCGCGCACGACGTGGTCGCCCCGAAGATCGGCGACCTCTACGAGCGCCACGAGTTCCCGTACGAGATCGTCCGCGAGATGGGCCGGATGGGCCTCTTCGGCCTGCCCTTCCCGGAGGAGTACGGCGGCATGGGCGGCGACTACCTCGCCCTCGGCATCGCCCTGGAGGAGCTGGCCCGCGTCGACTCCTCCGTCGCCATCACCCTGGAGGCGGGCGTCTCGCTGGGCGCCATGCCGATCCACCTGTTCGGCACCGAGGAGCAGAAGCGGGAGTGGCTGCCGCGGATGTGCTCCGGCGAGATCCTCGGCGCCTTCGGCCTGACCGAGCCGGACGGCGGTTCGGACGCGGGCGGCACCCGCACCACGGCCGTCCGCGACGGTGACGAGTGGGTGATCAACGGGTCCAAGTGCTTCATCACCAACTCCGGCACCGACATCACCGGCCTGGTCACGGTCACCGCCGTCACCGGCCGCAAGGCCGACGGCCGCCCCGAGATCTCGTCGATCATCGTGCCGTCGGGAACCCCCGGCTTCACGGTGGCCGCGCCGTACTCCAAGGTCGGCTGGAACTCCTCCGACACCCGTGAACTGTCCTTCGCCGACGTCCGGGTGCCGCTGGCGAACCTGGTGGGCGCGGAGGGCCGCGGCTACGCCCAGTTCCTGCGGATCCTGGACGAGGGCCGGATCGCCATCTCCGCGCTCGCCACGGGCCTGGCCCAGGGCTGCGTGGACGAGTCGGTGAAGTACGCCAAGGAGCGCCACGCCTTCGGCCGCGCGATCGGCGACAACCAGGCCATCCAGTTCAAGCTGGCGGACATGGAGATGCGCGCCCACATGGCGCGGCTCGGCTGGCGGGACGCGGCGTCCCGGCTGGTGCACGGGGAGCCGTTCAAGAAGGAGGCGGCGCTCGCGAAGCTGTACTCCTCGACGGTCGCCGTCGACAACGCCCGCGAGGCCACCCAGATCCACGGCGGGTACGGCTTCATGAACGAGTACCCCGTCGCCCGTATGTGGCGCGATTCCAAGATCCTGGAGATCGGCGAGGGCACGAGCGAGGTCCAGCGCATGCTCATCGCGCGCGAGCTGGGCTTCTCCGGCTGACCCGGCCGCCCCGCACACCGGCGTGATCCGGCGCCCGTCGCACCCGCGGCGGGCGCCGGATCACGTTCCGGTAAGGAACTTAGGCCCCCCTTACCCACAGGGCATGAGGTTAGGCTAACCTTCGTTCCGAACGGCCGAGAGCGGCCCCTGCAACGCACGAAAGCGGACACCCACATGCCCAAGTCCCGTTCCTCCCTCCTCACCCGTCGCGGCCTGATCGCCGCGGGTGGCGCCCTCGGTCTCGTCGCCGCGCTCACCGCGTGCGGCGGCTCGGACGCCAAAACGGAGAAGGGCGACGCGGACAAGGCGGGCGCCAGCCAGGGCGCTTGGACCTTCAAGGACGACCTCGGCAAGACGGTCTCCCTCAAGGCCAAGCCGAAGAACATCGTCGCCTTCACCGGTACGGCCGCCGCGCTGTACGACTACGGCATCCCGGTCAAGGGCGTGTTCGGCCCGACGACCCTGCCGGACGGCAAGCCCGACGTGCAGGCCGGTTCGATGGACGTCTCCAAGGTCGAGGTCCTCGGCAACGTCTACGACCAGTTCAACGTGGAGAAGTACGCGGCCCTGCAGCCCGACCTCCTGCTCACCAACACCTGGGACGGCACGTACTGGTACGTCCCGGAGGCCTCCAAGGACAAGATCCTGAAGCTGGCCCCGGCCGCCGCCGTCTCCGTGGGCGGCGACGTCAGCCTGACCAAGCCGCTGGAGCGGATGGCCGAGCTGGCGAAGTCCCTGGGCGCCGACATGAACGCCAAGAACGTCGTCGACGCCAAGGCCCGCTTCGAGGCGGCCTCCGCCAAGCTGCGCGCGGCCACCAAGGCCAACCCGGGCGTCAAGGTGCTCGTCGGCTCCGGCGCCGACCAGATGTTCTACGTCTCCACCCCGAAGACCTCGGCCGACCTGAAGTTCTTCCAGGAGCTGGGCGTCGAGTTCGTCACCCCGGAGAAGCTGGAAGAGGGCGGCTTCTTCGAGGCCCTCAGCTGGGAGAACGCCGGCAAGTACAAGGCCGACGTGATCATGCTCGACAACCGCAGCGCCACCCTCCAGCCCGAGGCGCTCAAGGCCAAGCCGACCTGGAACGAGCTGCCCGCCGTCAAGGCCGGTCAGGTCATCCCGCGCGTGACCGAGCCGATCTACTCCTACGACAAGGCCGCCAAGCTCGTCGAGGACCTCGCCGCCTCGATCGAGAAGGCCAAGAAGCTCGGCTGATCCCGCGGCGGCGCCCGGCCCTGACCACCCGCCGGGCGCCGCCGCACAGGTCGTCGCACGCCTCGCACGCACCGCATCCCAGGGGGGATCCTCCGCATGACCGTCACCGCACCGGCCCCGGCCGCCGTCGCCCACTTCCGCTTCTTCACCATGGAAGTGCTGCGCACCCGGCGCCTCGGCCATTCCTTCCTGCGCGTCACGTTCGGCGGAGCCGAGCTCGCGGACTTCCGCTCCGGCGGCTACGACCAGAGCCTCTCGCTCTTCCTCCCGCAGCCCCACCAGGAGCACACCGCGCTCCCGTCCACGGACGAGGACACCTGGTTCGGCGCCTGGCGCGGGATGCCGGACGAGGAGCGTCCGGTGATGCGCTCCTACACCGTGCGCGAGCAGCGCCGTACGCCCGAGGGCGTGGACGAGGTCGACATCGACTTCGTCCTGCACGGCGACGTCAGCCCCGCCTCCTCCTGGGCGGGCAGGGCGGTTTCCGGCCGCCGGATCATGGCGATCGGCCCGGCCGTCGCGGAGAACAAGTCCGTCCGGTTCCAGCCGCCCGCGGGCACCGACGCGGTCCTGATGTACGCGGACGAGACGGCGCTGCCCGCGGCCGCGGCCGTCCTGGAGCGGCTCCCCGCCGGCACGCCGGTGAAGGCCTGGTTCGAGGTGCCCCACGAGGACGACCGGCTCGCGCTGGCGAGCCCGGCGGACGTCGACATCACCTGGATCGTCCGCGCGGACCAGGGCCCCGGGCGCACCGACCAGGTCCTGGAGGTGCTGCGGGCGGCCGAACTCCCGGACGCGCGGGCTCCGTACGCATGGATCGCGGGCGAGTCGGGCACGATTCGGGCGGTCCGTCGCCACGTCGTGCAGGAACGTTCCGTCGACCGGCGCGCGGTGCGCTTCACCGGTTACTGGCGGCTCGGAAAGAGCGAGGAGCAGCTCCTCGCCGAGGCGTACGCGGGCAAGGCTCCGAGCGAGGACCCCGACTCCGCTCTGTAGTACCCGACTTGCGAGATGGGCCCCGGCTTTTGGCCGGGGCCCATCTCTATTTGGTCTGCGAGTTAGGTTAGGCTAACCTAATCCTCGCACCCCACCCCCTCTTCCCTGCCCGGAGGAACCAGTTGATGCGCCAGCATCTGCTCAACGAGACGACCGCGGACCTCTACCGGCGTTCTGTCACCGAGGGCGTCTCGCGCGTGGCGGCCAAGATCGCCACCACGGAGCGCCCCCACACCGGTATATCCGTCGACGAACTCGCCCCGGTCATCAACGGGATCGACCTGGACAAGCCGCTGGAGGACCCGGCCCTCGTCCTGGACGAGCTGGAAGAGGTCTACCTGCGCGACGCGGTGTACTTCCACCACCCGCGCTACCTCGGCCACCTCAACTGCCCGGTCGTCATACCGGCCGTGCTCGGCGAGGCGGTCCTCTCGGCCGTCAACTCCTCGCTCGACACCTGGGACCAGTCCATCGGCGGCACGCTCATCGAGCGCCGCCTGATCGACTGGACCACCCAGCGCATCGGCCTCGGCCCCGCCGCGGACGGCGTCTTCACCTCCGGCGGCAGCCAGTCGAACTTCCACGCGCTGCTCCTCGCCCGTGACGAGGCCTGCCGGATCGTCATGCAGAACAGCGCCACCGAGCTGCCCAAGTCGCAGGTGCTGCCGAAACTGCGCATCTTCACCTCCGAGTGCAGCCACTTCAGCGTCAAGAAGTCGGCCGCCATGCTCGGCCTCGGCTACGAAGCGGTCATCTCGGTGCCCTGCGACTCCAAGCGCCGGATGGACACCTCGGTCCTCGCCCTGGAGCTGGAGAACTGCGCCCGCGAGGGCCTCTTCCCGATGGCCGTCGTCGCCACCGCGGGCACCACCGACTTCGGGTCCATCGACCCGCTCCAGGAGATCGCCGACCTGGCCGCCGAGCACGGCGCGTGGATGCACGTCGACGCCGCCTACGGCTGCGGCCTGCTGGCCTCCCCCACCCGCCGCCACCTCCTGGACGGCATCGAGCGGGCCGACTCGGTCACGGTCGACTACCACAAGTCGTTCTTCCAGCCCGTCTCCTCCAGCGCGATGCTGGTCCGCGACCGCGACACCCTGAAGCACGCCACGTACCACGCGGACTACCTCAACCCGCGCCGGATGGCCGAGGAGCGCATCCCCAACCAGGTCGACAAGTCGATCCAGACCACGCGCCGCTTCGACGCGCTCAAGCTCTGGATGACCCTGCGCGTGATGGGCGCGGACGGCATCGGCTCGCTCTTCGACGAGGTCATCGACCTGGCCGCCGAGGGCTGGAAGCTGATCGCCGCCGACCCGCGCTTCCAGGTCGTCGTCGAGCCGCAGATCTCCACCCTGGTCTTCCGCTACGTCCCCGGTCCGGAAGCGGGCGAGTTCCGCGCCGACCTGATCGACGAGGCGAACCTGCACGCCCGCAAGGCCCTCTTCGCCTCGGGCGAGGCCGTCGTCGCCGGCACCAAGGTGGACGGCGACCAGTACTTGAAGTTCACCCTCCTCAACCCGCAGACCACGACGTCCGACATCGCGGCCGTCCTCGACCTGCTCGCCGCCCACGCCGAGCAGTACCTGGGAGAATCCCTTGTCCACGCCTCGTGACCTCCGTGACCCCCGCGGGCCCCACGACTTCATCGCCATCGGACTCGGTCCCTTCAACCTGGGACTGGCCTGCCTGACGGCGCCGATCGACGAACTCGACGGCCTGTTCATCGAGTCGAAGCCGCACTTCGAGTGGCACGCCGGGATGTTCCTGGACGGCGCGCACCTGCAGACGCCGTTCATGTCCGACCTGGTCACGCTGGCCGACCCGACCTCGCCCTTCTCCTTCCTGAACTACCTGAAGGACAAGGACCGGCTGTACTCCTTCTACATCCGGGAGAACTTCTACCCGCTGCGGGCCGAGTACAACGACTACTGCCGCTGGGCCGCCGACCGCCTGGAGAACGTCCTCTACTCGACCTCCGTCACCGAGGTCACCTACGACGAGCAGGCCGGGCTGTACGAGGTCCACACCGACCAGGGCTCCGTGCACCGCGCCCGCCGCCTGGTCCTCGGCACCGGCACCCCGCCCTTCGTCCCGCAGGCCTGCGAGACGCTGGGCGGCGACTTCACGCACAACTCCGCCTACATGCAGAACAAGGCGGAGCTGCAGAAGAAGAAGTCGATCACCCTGGTCGGCTCGGGCCAGAGCGCGGCCGAGATCTACTACGACCTCCTCTCGGAGATCGACGTCCACGGCTACCAGCTCAACTGGGTCACCCGCTCCCCGCGGTTCTTCCCGCTGGAGTACACCAAGCTGACGCTGGAGATGACCTCCCCCGAGTACGTGGACTACTTCCACGCGCTCCCCGAGGAGACCCGCTACCGCCTGGAGACCACGCAGAAGAACCTCTTCAAGGGCATCGACGGCGAGCTGATCAACGCCATCTTCGACCTGCTCTACCAGAAGAAGGTCTCCTCGCCCGGCCCGGTCCCGACCACCCTGCTGACCAACACCTCGCTGAACTCGGCGGCGTACGACACCACCACGGGCACCTACACCCTGGGGCTGCGCCAGGAGGAGCAGGAGCGCGACTTCACCCTCTCCACCGAGGGCCTGGTGCTGGCCACGGGCTACAAGTACAGCGTGCCGCGCTTCCTCGACCCGATCCGCGACCGGCTGAACTTCGACGGCCACGGGCGACCCGACGCGGCCCGCAACTACAGCATCGACACCACCGGTCGCGGCGTGTTCCTCCAGAACGGAACGGTCCACAACCACTCCATCACCTCGCCCGACCTGGGCATGGCCGCGTACCGCAACGCGTACATCGTCGGGGAACTGCTCGGCCGCGAGTACTACAAGGTCGAGAAGTCCATCGCGTTCCAGCAGTTCGCCGCCCCGGAAGGCACCCTGGCATGAGCACCACCGACGTCCTCTTCACCCGCACCGATCCGGCCCTGGGCACCTTCGCCCTGCGCCCGCTGGACCCCTTCGCCGACGCGGAGCTGCTCCACGGCTGGGTCACCCATCCGAAGGCCGCGTTCTGGATGATGCAGGACGCCTCGCTGCCGGACGTCGAGCGCGAGTACATGAAGATCGCCGCGGCCGAGCACCACGACGCGTTCATCGGACTGCACGACGGCCGCCCGGCCTTCCTGATGGAGCGCTACGACCCGAGCGAGCTGGAGCTGGTCGGTCTCTACGACGCACAGCCCGGGGACGTCGGCATGCACTTCCTCGTCGCCCCCAGCGACCGGCCGGTGCACGGGTTCACCCGCGCCGTCATCACCACCGTCATGGCGGCCCTGTTCGAGGACCCGGCCACCGTGCGCGTGGTCGTCGAGCCCGACGTCGCCAACACCGCCGTGCACGCCCTCAACGAGGCCGTCGGCTTCGTGCCCGACCGCCCGATCACCAAGCCGGAGAAGGAAGCCCTGCTGAGCTTCTGCACCCGCGCCCAGTTCCAGGCGGCCACGGCCGCGCAGGGAGCCTCCATATGAGCCTCGCCGACGCCGTCTCCCACCTCTCCCCCGAGCTGTGGGACCGCGCCAACCGCGCCCTCGTCCGCAAGGGCCTCGCGGAGTTCTCGCACGAGCGCCTGCTCACCCCCGAGCCGCTCGGCGACGACCGCTACGCCGTCCGCAGCGACGACGGGAGCGTGGAGTACCGCTTCACCGCGCGCCGCCACGCCCTGGACCACTGGGCGGTCGAGGAGCCCTCGATCACCCGTCACCAGGACGGCCGGGAAGTCCCCCTCGACGCGCTCGACTTCCACATCGAGCTGCGCGAGACGCTCGGGCTGAGCCCCGAGGTGCTGCCGGTGTACCTGGAGGAGATCTCCTCCACCCTCGCCGGTTCCGCCTTCAAGTACACGAAGGAACAGACCCCCGCCGCCGTCCTCGCCACGTCCTCCTTCCAGGACATCGAGACCGGCATGACCGAGGGCCACCCCTGCTTCGTGGCGAACAACGGCCGCCTCGGCTTCGGCGTCCACGAGTTCCTCTCCTACGCCCCGGAGGCCGCCAGCCCCGTCCACCTCGTGTGGGTCGCCGCGCACCGGGACGTCTCCACCTTCACCGCGGGCGCCGGCCTGGACCACGACTCCTTCATCCGCGCCGAGCTGGGCGAGAAGGCCGTCGAGGGCTTCGCCGCCCGACTGCGCGAGCTCGGTCTCGACCTCGCGGACTACCACCTGCTGCCGGTGCACCCCTGGCAGTGGTGGAACAAGACCTCCGTCACCTTCGCGGCCGAGATCGCGAACCGCCGCCTGGTGCTGCTGGGCGAGGGCGAGGACGCCTACCTCGCGCAGCAGTCGATCCGGACCTTCTTCAACCAGAGCGCGCCGCGGAAGCACTACGTCAAGACGGCGATCTCGGTCCTCAACATGGGCTTCATGCGCGGCCTCTCCGCCGCCTACATGGAGGCCACCCCGGCCATCAACGACTGGCTGCACCAGCTGATCCAGGGCGACGAGACGCTGCGCTCGGTCGACTTCTCGATCATCCGCGAGCGGGCGGCCATCGGCTACCACCACCGCCAGTACGAGCGCGCCACCGACCGGTACTCCCCGTACCGCAAGATGCTGGCCGCGCTCTGGCGCGAGTCCCCGGTGGAGTCCCTGCGCGAGGGCGAGCGCCTGGCCACGATGGCCTCGCTGCTGCACGTCGACTCCGAGGGCAGGTCCTTCGTGGGCGCCCTGATCGAGGAGTCGGGGCTGACCCCGGCCGAGTGGCTGCGCTCGTACCTGCGCGCCTACCTGGTGCCGCTGCTGCACTGCTTCTACCAGTACGACCTCGCGTACATGCCGCACGGCGAGAACACCATCCTCGTCATCGAGGGCGGCGTGGTGAAGCGGGCGATCTTCAAGGACATCGCCGAGGAGATCGTGGTCATGGACCCGGACGCGGTGCTGCCGCCCGCGGTCGAGCGGGTCCGGGCGGACATCCCGGAGGACATGAAGCTCCTGTCGATCTTCACGGACGTCTTCGACTGCTTCTTCCGCTTCCTGGGCTCGATCCTGGAAGCGGAGGGCATCTGCGAGGAGTCCACCTTCTGGCGGGCGGTCGCCGACTGCGGACACGACTACCAGGAGTCGATGCCGCAGCTGGCGGAGCGCTTCGCGCGCTACGACCTCTTCGCCGAGGAGTTCCAGCTGTCCTGCCTGAACCGGCTCCAGCTGCGCAACAACAAGCAGATGGTCGACCTCGCCGACCCGGCCGCCGCACTGCAGCTGATCGGCACCCTCAAGAACCCCGTCGCGCCCTTCGCGCGGCGGTGACCGCGGGCCGGGCGCGCTGTCCGATACGGTCCCTCGCACAGCGCGCCCGGCTCGTCCGTCCCCTGGTCCCGACCCCGTCCCTGCCTGGCCCCACGGGTCAGGACCAGGGGACGTCCGGGGCCCGGTAGAAGGTGACGCCCTGCGCGTCCAGGCGCGGTCCCTGCTCCGCCAGCCGCTGGCGGTACGCCGTCCAGTCGTGCGCGCCCTTGGGCGCCCAGCCCAGCTCCGCGAGGCCCAGCACCCGCGGGAAGGCCATGAACTCCAGGTCGGCGCGGGTCGCGATGGTCTCGGTCCACAGCGGGGCCTCCACCCCCAGCACCGCGGACTCCGGCACTCCGGCCCCGCCCAGGTAGCCGCCCGGGTCCCAGTCGTAGGCCTTCTTCACCGGCACGTACCCGGCCCAGGTCAGCCCCGGCCCCGTGGTCAGGTCGTACTTCATGTCGAGGTACAGCCGGTCCGCCGGGGACAGGATCAGCGGGTGCCCGCTCTTCGCCGCGTCCGCCACCCGCCCCTTCTCCGCGGCCGAGGTGGCCGCGGTCCCCCAGTACTGGAGCACCGTGCCGTCCGCCGGGCGGGCCGCCGCCAGCTGGTGCCAGGCCACGGCCGTCTTGCCGTACTTCGCCACCGTCTTCTGCGCCTGGTCCATGAACGCCGCGTAGTCCGCCGCGCCGGTGCTGTGCGCCTCGTCGCCGCCGATGTGCAGGTACGGGCCGGGGGTCAGCTCCGCGAGCTCGCCGAGCACCTCGTCGATGAACCGGTACGTCACCTCCTTCTTCTGCTCGGTCATGCACAGGGAGCTGAAGCCGACCCTGATCCCCGTGTAGCGCTTGGGGGCCTTGCCGTCGCAGTTCAGCTCCGCGTAGGAGGCCAGCGCCGCGTTCGTGTGCCCGGGCATGTCGATCTCGGGCACCACCTCGACGTGCCGCTCGGCCGCGTACGTCACCAGGGAGCGGTACTCCTCCTTGCTCCAGTACCCGCCGGGCCCGGTGCCGACCTCGGTGGCGCCCCCGTACTCCGCCAGGCGCGGCCAGGAGTCGATGGCGAGCCGCCAGCCCTGGTCGTCGCTCAGGTGCACGTGCAGCTTGTTGACCTTGTACTGGGCGAGCTGGTCGACGTACCGCTTGGCCTGGCCGACCGGGAAGAAGTGGCGGGCGACGTCGAGCATCGCGCCGCGGTAGGCGAAGCGCGGCCGGTCGGTGATCGTGCCGCCCTGGACGATCCCGCCGCCCGCCGCCGGCACGAGCTGGCGCAGGGTCTGCACGGCGTAGAAGAGTCCGGCCGGGGTGCGCGCGGTCAGGGTCACGGCGGCGGCGTTCGAGGTCAGCTCGTACCCCTCGTCCCCCAGCTCGGCGGCGTCCTCGTCGATCCGCAGCAGGATCCCGTTCGCCTGGTCGCCGTCCACCACCATCAGCGAGTACCCGCTGCTGGCGCGCAGCTGCTCGGCGAGCCGCTCGGCGGCCTCGCGGGTCTCCCCGGAGGAGGCCGATCCGGCGCGGATCACCGTGCCCGGCTCCAACCGGTAGCCGGTGCCCGGGGCGGCGGCCCTGGCCCGCTCGGGGGCCGGGAGCAGGCGTTGGAAGGCGGGGAGCACGGGCGCCGGGGCCCCCGGTTTCGCGTCGTCCCCGTGGGCGGCGGTGCAGGAGACCGCCGTCATGAGGACCAGCAGGGCGGCGCAGGTGCGCGGGACTCTCATGAGGCCAGGTATAGGCGCCTCGTGCGGTGCGAGAATCCCTGGATGGCGGAAATCATCCAGAAGGACGGCAATTGGACCTTCGACGGGGAAGCGGTCCGCATCGTTCCGGGCCGCGACAAGGGGGTGGGGCTGCTCCGGCAGACCCTCGGTGAGGTGGTCGTCCCGCTGCGCGCGCTGGCGGGGATCTCCTACGAACCGGGGCGCAGGACCGGCCGGTTGCGGCTGCGCCTGCGGGACGGGGCCGATCCGCTGCTCCAGGTCTCGGGCGGACGGCTGCCGGAGGGCTCCGATCCGTACGTGCTGACGGTGGAGGCGAACCGCAGCGGCGTCGCGGAGTACTTCGTGGACGAGGTGCGCAACGCCCTGCTGCTGGAGCAGGTGGATCCGGGGCCGGTGGACGCGTACCTGCTGGCCGGGCCCGCCGTGCCGATCACGGTCGGCGCGGGGGACGGGACCGTGTCCTTCGACGGGGACCGGGTGTCGCTGGAGTGGAACTGGAAGACGGAGCAGGCCAAGAGCTCCTTCGGCGCGCGGGACTTCCGGGTGGGCGCGCTGGGGTCGGTGGAGTGGTTCCCGGCGACGGGGCTGGAGAACGGCTGGCTCCGCTTCGGCCTCGCGGGGGCGCCGTCCGCGCCCGCCGCGAAGTACGACCCCTACGCGGTCGAGCTGTTCGGCTTCAAGAAGGACCCGCTGATGGCACTGGTCGCGGCCGCGGTGCTGGTGCGGATGCCGCACCCGGCGGCGCCGCGGGACGCCGTACCGGCCGCAGCGCCGCCGAAGGAGCTGTCCGCGACCGGACCCACCGGCTCCGGCGCGGGCCCGGCTCCGGCCGAGGACCACGACGTGCTGCTGCGGCGGCTGCGCGAGCTGGCCGAGCTGCACCAGGCGGGGGTCCTCACCGCGGAGGAGTTCGCGGCGACGAAGCAGGCGGTTTTGCGTCGTTTCTGACCGAGCCACCCGCATCCTGACCGGATTATTCGCTTCCATTGGTCCGTACCAGCTAGATCCTGCCCGAATTCGGGCAGGATCTTTGCATTCCCGGAGATCCCCGGCCAGTATCTACGGGTGTCCGATCGCCGCACGTCGCATGACGACCTCGTCGACCACCTGGTGCGCAGCACCGCGCTCCAGCGCGGAGAAGCCGCCCGGGTGGTGCTCGACGTCCTCGCGTACTTCGACGAGACGACCGAGGAATTCGTCCGGCGCCGCCACCGCGAGCTGCAGTCCGGCGGCGCGGTGAACGCGGACATCTTCGAGCGCATCGCGGGCGAACTGCCGCACCGCGCCGTGGCGCCGCCGGAGCTCTCGCTGCGGCAGCTGCGCCGCATCGTCTACGGCTGAACCGGCCGGGCGGCCACGGGGCCGCCGCCGGGCACGAACACCGAACTTCAGGAGGGGCAAGAACCGTATGTGCGGAATTGTGGGTTACATCGGCAAGCGTGACGTGGCACCGCTGCTGCTGGAGGGTCTGGCACGCCTGGAGTACCGCGGTTACGACTCGGCCGGCATGGTCGTCAACACCCCGAAGTCCCCCGCGCTGAAGATGGTCAAGGCCAAGGGCCGGGTCCGCGACCTGGAAGCGAAGGTCCCCAAGCGCTTCACCGGCACCACCGGCATCGCGCACACCCGCTGGGCCACCCACGGCGCCCCGAGCGACCACAACTCCCACCCGCACATGGACCCCGACAACAAGGTCGCCGTCGTCCACAACGGCATCGTCGACAACGCCTCCGAGCTGCGCGCCAAGCTGGAGGCCGACGGAGTCGTCTTCGCCTCCGAGACCGACACCGAGGTGATCGTCCACCTGATCGCCCGCGCCCAGGCGAACACCCTGGAGGAGAAGGTCCGCGAGGCGCTCAAGGTCATCGAGGGCACCTACGGCATCGCCGTGATGCACGCCGACTTCGCCGACCGCATCGTCGTCGCCCGCAACGGCTCGCCGGTCATCCTCGGCATCGGCGAGAAGGAGATGCTCGTCGCCTCCGACGTCGCCGCGCTGATCGCCCACACCCGCCAGGTCGTCACCCTCAACGACGGCGAGATGGCGACCCTCAAGGCCGACGACTTCCGCACCTACACGACGAGCGGTACGACGACCACCGCCACGCCCGAGACCGTGGAGTGGGAGGCCGCCTCCTACGACATGGGCGGCCACGACACCTACATGCACAAGGAGATCTCCGAGCAGCCCGACGCGGTCGACCGCGTGCTGCGCGGCCGGATCGACGACCGCTTCTCCACCGTGCACCTGGGCGGCCTGAACCTGGACCCGCGCGACGCGCGCGGCATCCGCCGCGTCAAGATCCTGGGCTGCGGCACCTCGTACCACGCGGGCCTCATCGGCGCGGGCCTCATCGAGAGCCTGGCCCGGATCCCCGCCGACGCCGAGCCCGCGTCCGAATTCCGCTACCGCAACCCGGTGGTGGACCCCGACACCCTCTACATCGCGGTCTCGCAGTCGGGCGAGACCTACGACGTGCTCGCGGCGGTGCAGGAGCTCAAGCGCAAGGGCGCCCGCGTCCTCGGCGTGGTCAACGTGGTCGGCTCGGCCATCGCCCGCGAGGCCGACGGCGGCGTGTACGTGCACGCCGGCCCGGAGGTCTGCGTCGTCTCCACCAAGTGCTTCACCAACACGGTGGTCGCCTTCGCGCTGCTCGCCGTGCACCTCGGCCGCATCCGCGACCTGTCCGTCACCGACGGCAAGCGGATCATCGAGGGCCTGCGCAAGCTGCCCGCGCAGATCCAGGAGATCCTGGAGGGCGAGGAGGACATCAAGCAGCTGGCCGCCGAGTACGCCGAGGCCAAGTCGATGATGTTCATCGGCCGGGTCCGCGGTTACCCGGTCGCGCTGGAGGCCTCCCTCAAGCTCAAGGAGATCTCCTACATCCACGCCGAGGCCTACCCCGCCTCCGAGCTCAAGCACGGCCCGCTCGCCCTGATCGAGCCCGCGATGCCCACCGTCGCGATCGTGCCGGACGACGACCTGCTGGAGAAGAACCGCGCGGCCCTGGAGGAGATCAAGGCCCGCAGCGGCCGGATCCTCGCGGTGGCCCACCGCGAGCAGGAGAAGGCCGACCACACCATCGTGGTGCCGAAGAACGAGGACGAGCTGGACCCGATCCTGATGGGGATCCCGCTCCAGCTGCTGGCCTACCACACGGCCCTGTCCCTGGGCCGGGACATCGACAAGCCGCGCAACCTGGCCAAGTCGGTCACCGTCGAGTAGTCGGACCGGCCGCCGACGGCAGCGAACCGCCCCCCGTGCGCACGGCGCACGGGGGGCGGTTCGTGGTTCAGCTCGCGGCGACGGCTCCGCCGGAGCGCCGGCCGAGCGCCATCGGCCACTTGGCGAGGGCCGCCGTGGCTCCGTACCAGCCGAGCAGTCCGGAGACCGCCGCGACCCAGCCCGCCGCCTTGGCCAGCGAGCCGCTGTCGGCGAAGGCCGAGATCGCCAGCAGCACCAGCGAGAGGAACAGCAGGGCGTACATGCCCTGCCCGAACAGTCCGCCCGAGGCACCGACCGTGAGGGTCAGCGCGAGCAGGGCGAACAGCACCAGAAACGTTCCGCCTGCGTCGGCCGACACCTTGTCCCCCGCGCCGCTGGCCCAGGTGAACCAGAAGACGCCGAGTCCGGCGAAGGCCGTGCCGTTGAAGCCGTTGCCGCCCCGGTACTCGAGGATCCCGAGGACGAACAGGGCGAGGCCGCCGAGGTACGTGGCGAGCGAGACGGAATCGGCCGCCGACACTCCGTCGATGATGCCGGTGTGGCCGATTCCGAACGCGAGAAGGGTCAGCCCCAGGGCCAGGTGCCCCAGGGTCGAAGTCGTGGCCGTGCTTCCCGCAGAGACATCATTGTCCACGGCGGGCTCCCTTCGATCTGCAGTTTTATGCTGTGTCCCAGCGACTTTTATGTACCCTTCACAACCGCTCAATCCACCACGCGACGGGTCACGGCTGGGTCACGGAGCGAACACAACCGGTCACGAGATGATCCGCGGATCGCTCCGCGGAGCGGCTCACGGGATGACGACGACCGGCCGCTGGGCGCGCTTGGCGAGGCGTCCGGCCACCGAGCCGAAGATGCGCCCGACGAAGCCCTGGGTGGAGCCGACCACGATGGCGTCGGCCGAGTACTCGCGGCCGACCTCCTCCAGCTCGTGGCAGATGTCCCCACCGCGCTCCACCAGGATCCACGGGATCTCGGTCAGGTAGTCGGCACAGGCGAGTTCCAGCCCGAGCACCTCGGTGCGATGGTCCGGGACGTCCACGAAGACCGGTGGTTCACAGCCCGCCCACACGGTGGTGGGCAGCCGATTGGCCACATGGACGATGATCAGGCCGGAGCCGGAGCGGCGGGCCATCCCGATCGCATAGGCGAGGGCGCGCTCGCTGGACGTCGAGCCGTCGAATCCCACCACGACCCCGTGCCGGAAGGCCGGGTCGCAGGCGAGACGTGTCTGTTCCACCGCGCGCAGGTCGCTCGACACGGAGTCGGCGAGGGGTTTGCGCTTGCGGTCCGCGGGTTCGGAGAATTCGTGACCGGCCATGGGCGTCTCGGCGAAAGGTCCTCGGGATCAGGGTCGCGCGGAATCGGCGACTCAGGGTGACGGGGGTCTGTCCGGGAAACCATCTTCCCAAGCCCTTACCCCCAGGGTACGGCGACACTCCTGCCGTGCACAGGGCTTGCCGCCCCTTGCCGCCCTTGGAGAGCGTCGAAGGGAGCATGCCGGAGCGAGGGCTCCTTGGCAATGGCCGCTGCCCCCTACAGGCAGTGACGAGCCACCCGTGCGCGCAGTGACCGAGCCGCGCCGCCCGGCGTTGGACAAGGGTCCGACCGTCCAGGAAGAGCCCGCAGGGAGTACGCCGTGCCCGGTCATCCGGTCCACCCCGTCCAGCCAGCTCCGCCGACACAGTCCGTTCCGCCCCTCCCGCCTTCCCACCACGCGGCCGTTCACCCGTCCGTGCACCCGGCTCGCCGGCCCGGCGACGACCCCGCGGGTGACGTGGTGCGCTGGGCCGCCTTCAGCTGCCTGCTCGTCCCCGTGGTCCTCGTCGTCTACGGGACCTCCTTCGACGGCGCCGCCGTCGCGACCCTGGGGCTGGTGACGGTCACCGCGGCGTGCCGGGTGATGCTGCGCCGGGCGGAGAAGACCCAACGGGCCGCGGCCCGGGTTCCGGTAGCGCTCCCGACAGCGCTCCCGACAGGGGCAGTACCCCGGGGCCGGCACTCCCGTCCCGGGGCCGGAACACACCGCGGATGCCATGGTTCCGGCGGGATCTCCACCCACGAATGACTTATTCGCACACTCGCGCCCGCATGTTTTCAGCCAACTTCACTTCCGGACTCCACCCTTGCCGGAAGCCCCGGCCAACCCCCCTACCACCAGGGACGACAGAGCCGCGGGAGCGTCCAGACCCTATGTGTACTGGCCAGCAGCGGACGGCGCACTTCCCACCCGCCTGGCGGAGTGGAAGGGTTCCTGATCGAATGCTTTTCGCCAAGTTGCCAAGTCGACATAGCGCTGCGTGCTGAACTTGTCACGCCGACACCACGGGACGCAGTAGATTCGATCATGTATTTACGGCGGGGGATCCACGTGCAAGGCCGAGGGGAAACGTGCAGGTGCGACCAGACCAAGGAGTCGCGACACCCAAGGGGGGCTTAGCGCCATGAGCCAGGATTCCACCGCCGTCGTCGCGGACGCCGGCCGGAAGCTCGCAGGGCGCCGCCGCAGGGAAATTGTTGCGGTGCTGCTCTTCAGCGGCGGTCCGATCTTCGAGAGTTCCATTCCACTCTCCGTGTTCGGCATTGACCGGCAGGACGCGGGAGTTCCACGCTATCGACTGCTCGTGTGCGCCGGGGAGGACGGTCCGCTGCGGACCACCGGCGGGCTCGAACTGACCGCGCCGTACGGGTTGGAGGCGATCGCCCGGGCAGGCACGGTCGTCGTCCCGGCCTGGCGCTCCATCACTTCGCCGCCACCGCCGGAGGCGCTCGACGCACTGCGTCAGGCGCACGAGGAGGGGGCCCGGATCGTCGGGCTGTGCACGGGAGCCTTCGTGCTCGCCGCCGCCGGTCTGCTCGACGGCCGACCCGCGACGACGCACTGGATGTACGCGCCGACGCTGGCCAAGCGGTACCCGTCCGTCCATGTCGATCCGCGCGAACTCTTCGTGGACGACGGCGACGTGCTGACGTCCGCGGGCACCGCGGCCGGAATCGACCTGTGCCTCCACATCGTGCGCACGGACCACGGCAGTGAGGCGGCCGGGGCACTGGCCCGCCGACTCGTCGTGCCGCCGCGCCGCACCGGGGGCCAGGAGCGCTATCTCGACCGGTCGCTGCCGGAGGAGATCGGTGCCGACCCGCTCGCCGAGGTCGTCGCCTGGGCGCTGGAACACCTCCACGAGCAGTTCGACGTGGAGACGCTGGCGGCGCGCGCCTACATGAGCAGGCGCACCTTCGACCGGCGGTTCCGTTCGCTGACCGGCAGCGCGCCGCTGCAGTGGCTGATCACCCAGCGGGTGCTCCAGGCGCAGCGGCTGCTGGAGACCTCCGACTACTCGGTCGACGAGGTCGCCGGGCGCTGCGGCTTCCGCTCGCCGGTCGCGCTGCGCGGGCACTTCCGGCGGCAGCTGGGGTCCTCCCCCGCCGCCTACCGCTCGGCCTACCGGGCGCGCCGGCCGCAGGTCGACGTGCCGCAGGTGTCGCAGCTGTCCGACGGGCCGGTTCCGCACCAGCGCACGCCGCAGCCCCAGCGGGCCGCGGCCGCCCTGGCGGCCACCGGACCGTCGGTGACCGAGCTGTACTCCCCCGGCCGGGTGCTGCGCGAGCACGCGTAGTCCCCGCCTGGGCGTACAGCGCCGAACGGCAGGTCCCTCCGACCCTTGATCAGGGCCGGGGGGACCTGCGCGTTGCGGCGGGGCGCGCACACCCGCGCACACCCACGCCCACCGGGAGGCCCGTAGACGGGGAAGCTCCGCATAAGGTGGGACGCATGAACGATCGCATGGTGTGGATCGACTGCGAGATGACCGGGCTCTCGTTGGCGGACGACGCACTTATCGAGGTGGCCGCGCTGGTCACCGACTCGGAGCTCAATGTGCTCGGCGAAGGCGTGGACATCGTGATCCGCCCGCCGGACGCCGCCCTGGAGACCATGCCCGACGTGGTGCGCGAGATGCACACCTCCTCCGGCCTGCTCGACGAACTGGCGGCCGGGACCACCCTGGCGGACGCCGAGGCCCAGGTCCTGGCCTACGTACGGGAGCACGTGAAGGAGCCGGGCAAGGCCCCGCTGTGCGGGAACTCGGTCGGCACCGACCGGGGCTTCCTGCTGCGCGACATGGCCACGCTGGAGGCCTACATGCACTACCGGATCGTGGACGTGTCCTCGATCAAGGAGCTGGCGCGCCGCTGGTACCCCCGGGCCTACTTCAACAGCCCGCCCAAGAGCGGCAACCACCGGGCGCTCGCGGACATCAAGGAGTCCATCGCCGAGCTGCGCTACTACCGCGAGGCGGTCTTCGTCCCGCAGCCCGGACCGGACTCGGACACCGCGCGCACCATCGCCGCGAAGCACGTCGTCCCCGCCGAATAGCGGACCTGCGGGCGGGTGCCCGCCGGCCGGCGAAAAGGTGGGAGCGAGCACCCTCTCGGACCCTGTACCCTTTTAATCGGCCGGTCGGGATTCCCGCCGGGCATGGTGGGTGTAGCTCAGTTGGTAGAGCACCTGGTTGTGGTCCAGGTGGCCGCGGGTTCAAGTCCCGTCACTCACCCTGTTGAAGGGCCCCGGTACGCGCGAGCGGACCGGGGCCCTTCGCGTTTGCGGGATCGGCGAACTCCTCCCTGTGGTCCTCGACCCAGTCGGCGAAGGAACGGGCCGGATGCCCGGTGAGCAGCTCCACGGACCCGGATATCGGCGCGGGGACCCCGACCCCGGCGGCCCAGTGGGCCAGGAGCGCATCGGCGTACGGCCCGGGGAGGTACGCGGCGACCGAGTCCTTCCAGGCCTGCGGGGTGACCTCCTCGTGGGGCACGGGCCGCCCCAGCGCACCGGAGAGCACCTCCAGCTGGTCCAGGAAGGTCAGCGACCGCGGCCCCGTCAGGGTGTGGGCGCGGCCACCGAGCTCCGGTTCGGTGAGGACGGCGAGGGCGGCCTCGGCGAGGTCCGCCTCATGGACGGGATCGCTGTGCGAACCGGGGTGGGGCAGCCGCACCGGCACCCCGGAGCGGATGTCCCGGGCCCAGCTGCGGGCATTGCTCGCGAAGGATCCGGGGCGCAGCAGCGTGGTGCGCAGCGGCGCGGCCAGCAGGGCCTCCTCCACGGCGAGGTGGGACGCGGCCAGGGCGTTCTCGCGGGCTCCGGGGTCCAGGACGCTGGAGGAGGACAGCAGCACGACGTGCTCCACTCCGGCGCGGACGGCTTCCCGGGCGAAGGCGTCGATGTGCTCGGCGGCGGCGTAGAGGAACACCGAGCGGACGCCTTCGAGGGCGGCCGGGAAGGTCCCGGGGTCGGTCAGATCGCAGTGCACGGCCCCCGGGGCCGCACCCGTGGGCTCGCGGGAGGCGAGTCGGAAGGCGGCGCCGCGCTCGGCGAGGAGGGCGGCGAGACCTCGGGCGACGGCTCCGCGGCCTCCGGTGATGAGGACGGTCATGGCGGTGGGTCCTTTCCTGCGGGGTGATGCGCCTCGGCGGTGCTCGCGGTTAAGATGAAAACGTGGCGCAGATTCTGTGCGACACAACCTCTGCGTCACACAGATAAATTTGGAGCACGGAGATGCCGATGTCAACCGATTCACTTCCTTCGGGTGATTCCCCGGCCTGGAGCCGCGCCGAGCTGCTCGCGCGCGTCGTCAGCGAGAGCCAGCGCCACTACGCCGACTACTCCCTCTTCAGCCAGGCCATGGCCGACCACGTCGGCCTGCACCCCACCGACCTGCAGTGCATCGCGCTCCTCGACATCGAGCCCGGCCCCGTCAGCACCGGCGACATCGCCCGCCTCACCGGTCTGACCTCGGGTTCGGCCACCCGCCTGGTGGACCGCATGGTCAAGGCGGGCATCGTCGAGCGGCAGGCCGATCCGCACGACCGCCGCCGCTCCCTCGTCGCCCTCGCCCCCGAGGCCCGCGCACGCATCGGCGCGGCCTGGGAGACCCCGGGCCGCGCCTTCGGTGACGTACTGGCGAGCTATTCGGACGCGGAGCTCCACGTCATCGCGGACTACCTGCACCGCGCCGCCGAGGTCGGCCGCGCCCAGGCCCACCGCCTGGCCTCGGGCGCGGCCGACGCGCCGAGCGACGCACCGTCCGACGCGCCGACCGGCTGACGGCCGTCAGCCACTCGTCGCCTTCAACGCCTCCAACCCCTTGGCCAGGTCGTCGCGGTTCATCACCGGCGAGATCTCGACCTCCGCGTTGAACTGCATGAAGAGGTCCTCGCCCACGGGCGGCAGCTGCGAGCTGTCCTGCATGTCGAAGACGAGCCAACAGGTCCGCACCCCCTCGGACAGCCCGAAGTAGGCGGCCTCCGGATTCAGGGTGTCCATCATCCTGCCCACGGCCGCGGGCAGGGCGCCGCTCTTGATGCCCTCGTTGGCGGCGGCCGTGTCGAAATGGGCGCGGAGCATGACTCTCATGCGTGACTCCTTCCGTCACGCCCACACTCGGCGCGCGCACCCGCCCCGGCAACACATCCGCACCCGTCAGTGGCCGCCGCCCGCGGCGCCCGCGCCCTGGATGTGGAAGTTGAATTCGGCGTGCCCCAGGGAGCCCATCAGCCGCAGCCAGATCGGCAGCAGCATCTCGGTGCCCCGCGCGGTCTCGATCCCGCCGAGGTCGAGGACGGCCGGCTGCGGCCAGCCGAAGGAGTACAGCAGCTCCCGCACCTCCTTCTTCGCCTCCGCGTCGTCCCCGGAGACGAAGACGTGGTGCTCACCGGCGACCCGGCCGGGATCGACCATCACCGCGCACTGCATGGTGTTGAGGGTCTTGACCACGCGCAGCCCCGGGTGGGCGCGCTGGATCTGCTCGCCGAGGCTGTCGCTGTCGACCGGGTCGAGGCCGGGCGGGAACCCGCGGGAGAAGTCGAGCGGGTTGGCGATGTCGATCAGCACCTTCCCCTCCAGGTGGGCGGGGTCCACCGTGGCCAGTGCCAGCAGGCTGGCCCGGCCGCCGGTCGCGTTGACGAGCACGTCGGCCCCTTCCGCGGCCCGCGCGAAGGCGGCCAGCCCCACCTCGGGGTGGGCCGCCTGCCAGTCGGCGTAGGACGGGGCCGCGGGGTCGTCGCTCACCTGGGCGAGCGTGGCGGCCGGGTCCCGGGTGCCGATCACCACGTCGTGGCCGACGGAGACGAGCTTCCCCGCGAGCGTCCGGCCGACGACCCCGGTACCGAGGACTGCGTAGCGCATGTGCGGACTTCCCTTCGTGGAGCCTGAGTTGATCTCAACGCCCCGTACCGTAAGGGTTCGCCGGGACGCCGCACCAACAGATACGGCCTCCTCCGGATACCCCGCCCCGTCCGTCAGTCGAGGATCCCGATGTCGTAGGGCAGCCGGTACTTCGTCGGGTCGTCGGGGAGGAACCAGTGGAACCCCTCCTCGAAGAAGACGGCCACCACGTTCACCGCGATCACCGCGCCGAGGAACCACAGCGCGAACAACCCCACCGCCCGGTACGGCCCGTCCTCCGGCACCGCCCGGTCCGCCGTCGCGTGGGCGAAGGCGAGGACGACCCCGATCGCGACCACCGAGGCCTGGAAGAGCACCCACGCCCAGACGTACAGGTGCAGGCCGAGGACCTCGCTCCCGAACCCCGCGTCCCCCGGCAGGATGTGCAGCATCGTCTGCCGCCAGGAGGCGAAGGAACCGGCGATCGCCGCGACCAGGGCCAGCCCCCAGCCCATCATGTAGTCCCGCCCGGTCACCGCCCCCGTGCTGATGCCCGTCCGGATGATGTACGCGGCCCCCATCGCGGCCAGCAGCATGAACATCCGCTGCACGATGCAGAGCGGGCACGGGTACTCCCAGAGCCCGAACTGGAAGAAGAGGCCCCCGCAGACGACCCCCGTCCAGCCGATGGCGAAGACGCAGGCGAACCAGTACTGGACCCGCCCCAGCAGCCCGCCCTCCAGCGGGGCCTCGGGCATGATGCTGCGCATCGCGGCCACGGTCAGTAGCTCAGGGTCAGGGCGAGGCTGCTGGTGATGTGGTGCGCCATCAGCAGGATCACGGCGAGCAGCATGACCCACCAGGCCGCGAGCACGACCGTCCGGGACGAGTCCCGGCACATCGCGATCATCGTGGCGAGGAGGCCGCCGAAGATTAGGGTGTCCATGCGCCGGACCGTACCGATCGCACGCCGCGCCCCCCACGAGGCGCGCCCCCGCCCGCCTGCGGTTACGTCACTTGCACCGCCCCCGTGCCGGTGCCCGCCCCGGCGGCCCCGACCTCACCTGCTCCGCTTGCGCCGACCGCCCCGGCGCCCGCGCGCCCCGGCCGACCCGCCGCGGGTCCGCCCGTCCAGCGCGATCCACACCCGCACCTCGGTCCCGCCGAGCACCGAGCGCCCCAGCCGGACGTCCCCGCCGGTCGATTCCGCGACCCGGCGCACGATGTCCAGGCCCAGGCCCGTGGACCCGTCCCGGCCCCCGTCGTTCCCGCGCCGCAGCGCCGCGTCGGGGTCGGTGATCCCCGGCCCCGCGTCCGAGACCAGCACGATCACCGCGTCCGTCGCGTCGTGCACGTCCACCGCGAAGGGGGTGCCCTCGGGGGTGTGCCGGAAGACGTTGCCGAGCATCGCGTCCAGCGCGGCCGCCAGCTCCGGCCGGGCCACGGGGATCCGCACCACCCGGTCCACGCCCGCCAGCCGCACCTCGCGGCCCTCGTCCTCGGCCAGCGCCGACCAGAAGTCCATCCGCTCCCGGATCACCTCCGAGGCGTCGCACCCGCCGCCGGAGAAGCCCTGCGCGGCGGTCGGCCGCTGCTCGCGCGCGGTCCGGATGATGGTGTCCACCTCGCGCTCCAGCTGTTCGACGGCGGCCCGGGTCTGCTCGGCCGCCGGACCGTCCCCGAGCGAGGCCGCGTTGAGCCGCAGCACCGTCAGCGGCGTGCGCAGCCGGTGCGAGAGGTCGGCGGCCAGCTCCCGCTCGCTGGCGAGGAGTTCCACGACCTGGTCCGCCATGGAGTTGAACGCGACGGCGGCCGAGCGGAGTTCCTTCGGCCCCTCCTCGGGCACCCGGGCGCCCAGCTTCCCCTCGCCGAGCCGGTGCGCGGCGTCCGCGAGGCGTTCGGCCGGGCGCACCAGGCGCGCGCCGAGCCGGTCGGCGACCGCCACCGAGCCCACGATCAGGGCGAGTCCGACGCCCGCGAGGACCAGCCAGGCGGTGGTGACCCCGTTGCTGACCTCGCTCTCGGGCACGTAGATCTCGATCACCGCGATGTCGCCGGACCCGAGGGCGGTGGGCTGGAGCAGCGCCGAACCGCCGCCCGCCACCGAGGCCGTCATCCCGCGCCCGTAGCCGCGGGTCTCGGCGACCGCCCGCGCTCCCGCCCAGCCCGCGCCGCTGTCCCTGCCGTCCGCGGACCCGCCGATGTCCACCGCGGCGGCGCCGGCGACGGCCGGGACGTGCACGGCCATCCGGCGGGCCGCGCCCATCTGCGTGGACTCGACGGCCTTGCGCAGCTGGAGCGGGTCGGTGGTGATGGAGAGGGTGGGGCCGATGGTGGCGGCCTGCCGTTCGGCGTTGGAGAAGGCCCGGTCGCTGGCCATCTCCCGGACGACCAGCCCGAGCGGGACGGCGAAGGCCGCGACGACCATGGTGGTGACCGCGAGGCACACCTTGACCAGCGCCCACCTCATCGCGCACCACCGGCGCGGTCGGCGCGCACGCGGTCGGGGCGCACGCGGTCGGCGGGGCTCACAGGGGCGGCTCCAGTTTGACGCCCACACCCCGCAGCGTGTGCAGGTAGCGCGGGCTGGCCGCCGTCTCGCCGAGCTTGCGGCGCAGCCAGGACAGGTGGACGTCGATCGTCTGGTCGTCGCCGTAGGACTGCTGCCACACCTCGGCCAGCAGCTCCCGCCGGGCCACGACCACCCCGGGCCGCCCGGCCAGGAAGGTCAGCAGGTCGAACTCGCGCCGGGTCAGGTCCAGTACGGCCCCGTCCAGCTCGGCCTGGCGGCGCAGCGGGTCGATGGCGAGCCCGCCCACCCGCAGCACCCGCGAGGGCGGTTCGGCGCCGGTGGCGGCGCGGGAGCGGCGCAGGACGGCGGCCATCCGGGCGGAGAGGTGCTCCACGGAGAAGGGCTTGATGAGGTAGTCGTCGGCCCCGTCGTTGAGCAGCCGGACGATCTCCGCCTCGTCGTCGCGCGCGGTCGCGATGATCACCGGTACGTCGGTGATCCCGCGCAGCATCTTGAGCGCCTCCGAACCGTCCAGGTCGGGCAGCCCGAGGTCCAGGATGACCACGTCGAAGCGGTGGTGCGCGACCTCGCGCAGGGCCTCCAGGGCGGTGCCGACGCTCCGCACGGTGTGGGAGGCCTCGGTCAGGTGCCGGATGAGGGCGGAACGTACGAACTGGTCGTCCTCGACCACGAGCACACTTGCCATGAGCGGCACCGTACGCCATTCGGGGGACCCCCGGAGCCCTCGGGCCGCCACTCGATCGGGTGGTGCAGTATGGCCCCTGATGCATCGAGGACTTGTCCACGCACTGGCCTGGACGCTGGCGACCGGAGCAGCGGTGACGCTCTCGTGGTGGGGCGTGCACACCGTCATGTCCGGTACGGCCTACGATCCTCCGCGCGCCGTGCCGCTGACCGCGCTGCCGCGCTCCTCCTCGACCGGGGACGCCCGTACGCCCGCCCCCGCGTCCGCCGCCCCGTCCTCCCCCGCTCCGTCGCCGAGCGCGTCCGCGTCCACCGCGGCCCCGTCACCGAGCGCCCGGACGTCCTCGCCGCCGCCCGGGCAGTCGTACGGCCGGCCCGCGGACGAGGACGGCGGGAGCGTGCGCAGCTACGCGGTCACGGGCGGCCGGGTCGTCTTCGACCTCGGTGGCGCCGCGGGCCAGTTGGTCTCCGCGACCCCGGACGCGGGGTGGCGGATGCAGGTGTGGAAGCAGTCGCAGTGGATCCGGGTGAACTTCACCCGGGACAACCGGGCGGTGTCCGTCTTCTGCACCTGGAACGGCCACCCGCCGCTGGTCGAGGTCGTCGACGGCTGACCGGCGCCGACCGCCCGGCAGCGCGCGGTCAGCGGAAGACGGACGCCGGCGGCACCGGCGAGGCCACCGCGGCCGCGTCGGCCACCGGCGCGGCCCCGCCCGCGAAGGCGGCCAGTTCGCGTCCGTGCTCGACCCGCCCCGGATGCGGGTCGCTCGCCACCCGCCGGGTGAACTCGGCCACCGGGAGCTCCCGGTCGGCGGCCACGAGCACCGCGTTGCCGAAGCGCTTGCCCCGCCAGACCACCGGGTCCGCGGCCATCGCCAGCTGCCCGAACCGGGAGGCGGCGGTGGCGATCTGCCCCCGCAGGTGCGCGAGCGGCGGACCGTCCGCGAGGTTGGCGACGTACCACCCCGTGGGCCCCAGCACCCGGCGCACCTCGTCCAGGAACTCGGTGCTGGTCAGGTGCGCGGGGGTGCGCGCGCCGCTGAACACGTCGGCGATCACCAGGTCCGCCCAGCCGTCCGGGAGCTTGCCGAGCCCGGCCCGCGCGTCGGTGGTCCGGACCCGGACCCGCGCCTGCGGGTCCAGCGGGAGGTGCGCCCGTACGAAGGCCACCAGGCCCGCGTCGATCTCCACGACCTGCTGAGTGGAGCGGGGCCGGGTGGCCGCGGTGTAGCGGGCCAGGGTGAAGGCTCCGCCGCCCAGGTGCAGCACGTTGAGGGGCTGGCGGGCGGGCGCGACCAGGTCGATGAGGTGCCCGATCCGGCGCTGGTAGGAGAAGTCCAGGTACCGCGGGTCGTCCAGGTCCACGTGGGACTGCGGGGCGCCGTCGATCAGCAGGGTCCAGGCACGGGCGCGCTCGCGGTCCGGCGCCAGCTCCGCCGTGCCGCCGTCGACCGGTCCGACGAGGGGCCCGGCGGCCGCCGCTCGTGCGCCGCCGCCCGCACTCCCGCTCCCGCTGCCGCCCCGTTCGCCGCGCTGCCTACCCTTTGCCATGCCGCCATTATGGCGTCGTCCCAGCTCACGAGCCCGTCACGCGGTCTCAGCGACAGTTGTCGGCGGCCTCGATCAGCCGGGCCGCCTCGCCGAGGGCGGCGCGCAGCACCTCCGGATCGGTGACCGGACCGGTGCTGTCCGGGGGCAGCAGCCAGCCGGTGCCGCCCGCCGTGGGGGACTCGTCGAAGAGCCGGATCCCGCGCCCGTTGGTCTGCGTACAGGCGCTGCCCGGCATGTCCCAGCCGTCGGCGGTGCCGGGCGGCACCAGGAAGCCGAGGGTGTCGCCGGAGCCGTCGTGCAGGACCGGGCCCACGCCGCTGTCCCGGGCGGCGGCGCGGCGGATGATGTCCACCGCCTCCAGCCCCTGTCGTGCGGGCACGGTCACCAGGTCCGGGGCCGGGGCGCCCGCCGGGGTTCCGGTCGGAGCCGTGCCCGGCCCGGTCGCGGTGTTCGTGCCACTGGTGTCCATGCCGCCCTCCAACAAGGGAACCCCTCCTCGATGCGCGTGCCGGCCGGGAGTCTCCTCCCGGTCCGCATGGTTCAACGCACGGAGTCGTCAACGGGTGCGGCGACAGGACGCCGCAAAGGATGGCAGTTCATGGCGGATCGCGGGTGAGATATCCGTTTTGTAGGCAAACACCGTGTGGGTCGCCCCTCCCTGGCGGTACGTTCGTGCGCGCCGGGCCCCAGATCGCCGGCAGCGTTCCTCGCCAGAGAGGCCACGTCCATGGCGGCGTCCCCCCACTCACCCAACTCATCGTTCCGACGACTCCGGGGGCAGCGTTCGCCCGCCGAGTTCGCGGGCATGGTGCGCCGGGCGGCGAAAGAGATCGGAGAAACGGTTTCCTGCGACGCCCGCTACATCGGCCGGGTCGAGTCGGGGGAGATCCGCTGTCCCAACTACGCCTATGAGCGCGTGTTCCTGCACATGTTTCCCGGGCACACGCTCACCGATCTCGGCTTCTCCCCCCGCGAGGCGGTGCGCGGCCGGTCCGCGCACCGGGTCCCCTCGCCCCGGACGCCCTCACCACCCCTGTCCCTGTTCCCAGGCTTCACGCATTCCTCCAAGGAGAGCGACGTGCTGCGTCGCGCATTCATGGCGGGTGGCTCCGCGACCGTCGCGGCGGCCGCGACGCTCAACCTCACCCTCCTCGGCGCGGGCCGCCGGGTCCCCGCGCGGGCCGGCGAGTCCGAGGCCGCCGCGGTCGAGGACGCCGTACGCCAGATCCGCCTGCTGGACGACCGGCACGGCGCGGACGCCCTCTACCGCAAGGCCGCCGAACCGCTGCGCACCGCCTACGCGCTGCTGGACGCCGGGGCCACCCGCCAGTCCACCGAGGACCGGCTGCACGCGGGCGCGGGCGAGCTGGCCATCTCGGTGGGCTGGCTGGCCCACGACTCGGGCCGCTTCGAGGACGCCCGCTCGCACTACGCGGAGGCCCTCGCCACCGCCCGGGTCTCCGGCGACGCGGCCCTGGAGGCGCACGCCTTCAGCAACGCGGCGTTCCTCGCCGGGGACTGCGGGCGGCCCCGCGAATCGGTCCGGGCGGCCCAGGCCGGCGCCAGGGCGGCCCGCAACCTCGGCTCCGCCCGGCTGCTGTCCCTGCTGGCCCTGCGCGAGGCCGGCGGCTGGGCCGGGATGGCGGACCGCAGGTCCTGCGAGGACGCGCTGACCCGCGCCCACACCCACTTCTCGCGCGGCCCGGCCGCGGCCGACCCCGAGTGGATGTCCTTCTTCGGCGAGGCCGAGCTGGAGTTCCTGGAGGCCCGCTGCTGGGCGGCGCTGGGCGAGTACTCCCGCGCCGCCCGGCACGCGCGGCGGGCCGCCGACCTCCAGGACCCGCACTTCGCCCGCAACGTCGCCCTCTACACCTCGGAGCTGGCCGACGACCTGGCCCGCGCGGGCGCCCCGGACGAAGCGGCCTGGGCGGGCCACCGGGTCCTGGACCTGCTGGCCGAGGTGCAGTCGACCCGGGTCGAGTCGATGCTGTCCGGCACGGCCCGCGCGCTGGTCCCGCACCAGCGCTCGCCGCGGGTCGGCGCCTTCCTGACCCGGCACGCCTCGACCTGACCGGGAGCGGGGGGCGGGCCCCGCGGGACTACGTGTCCAGGTGCCCGGTGTCGTTCCAGCGCTCCAGCGCCGGGGCTCCGTAGGACCAGCCGAGGACGGACAGCGAGGTCGGGTCCAGTTTGATCCGGGCGCCGAAGGAGATGTCCATGCCGAGCCAGCGGGCGGCGAGGGCGCGCAGGATGTGGCCGTGGGCGAAGATCAACACGTCGCGTTCGGACGAGCGGGCCCAGGTGACCACCTCGTCCGCCCGCGCGGAGACGTCGGCGGTCGTCTCGCCGCCGCGCGCCCCGTCGCGCCAGATGAGCCAACCGGGCTGGACCGCGTGGATCTCGGCCGGGGTCATGCCCTCGTAGTCGCCGTAGTCCCATTCCATGAGGGTGTCCCAGGGCGTCGCCTGGAGCCCGAAGCCCGCGAGGTCGCAGCTCTCGCTCGCGCGGATCAGCGGGCTGGTGCGGACCTCGATCCCCGGCAGGCCCGCCCAGGGGTCGCGGACCAGGCGCTCGCCGAGCAGCTTCGCGCCCCGCTTCCCCTCTTCCAGCAGCGGGACGTCCGTACGTCCCGTGTGCTTGCCGGACAAGGACCAGGCGGTCTGTCCGTGACGGGCCAGCAGGATGCGGGGGGCCATGTTGTTTTCTCCCGGTCCGTGAGGGTTCACCGGTGTTGTCGGCTTCACCGGCGTTTTCGCGTGTATGCCGTGGATCATATGGTCTGTCTTCGGCCAATCATCCATCACACGAACACCAGGCAACCTCCCGGCGCTCATCCGCGTCTTACACCGTATGACTAATTGGCGACGGCCCACTCGATGGTGGGCCGAACTGCTGCTCCTGGGCCTCGTGTACGGCGCCTATTCGGGCGGCCGGCTCCTGGCCCGGGGCGACGTGCAGCTCGCCGTCGACCACGGCCTCGCGATCCTGCGCTTCGAGCGCGGCCTGTCGATCGACTTCGAGAGCCCCCTCAACCGGCTCTTCAGCGCCCACGCGTGGCTCGGCATACCCGCCGACTTCGTCTACGCCTCGCTGCACTACCTGGTCACCCCGGCCGTGCTGATCTGGCTCTACCACCGGCGCCCCGAGCGCTACCGCACCGCCCGGACCTGGCTGGTCTCCTCCACCCTGCTCGGGCTCGTCGGCTTCGCCCTGATGCCCACCTGCCCGCCGCGGCTGCTCCACCTCGCCCACGGGTTCACCGACACCATGGCCCAGTACAGCGCGTACGGCTGGTGGGGCGCCGAGGCCAGCGCGCCGCGCGGGCTCGGCTCCTTCACCAACCAGTACGCGGCGATGCCGAGCCTGCACGTCGGCTGGGCGCTGTGGTGCGGGGTGCTGCTGTGGCGCCACGGGCGCCACCCGCTGCTGCGGGTGCTGGGCGCGGCGTACCCGCTGCTGACCACCCTCGTCGTGATGGGCACCGCCAACCACTACTTCCTCGACGCCGTCGCCGGAGCGGGCGTCATGGGCGTCGGTTTCCTGATCGCGCTGGGCGTGGAGCGGCTCGCCGCCCGCCGGTCCGCCGACGCCGCCACTCCCGTCGCTCCCGCCACTCCTGGCGGCCCCGGCCCGGCCGCCACCGCGTCGGGAGCCGGTTTCCGCCGTAAGTCCACGATTGTCAGTGGCGGATGGGAGACTTCCGCGGGTGAGCTCCTTCCCGCCCAGCGGCCCCCCGCAGCCGACGACGCTCCGGCAACGGCTCGCTGACCTGCGCGGCCCCGCCGTGCCGCCACGCCCGCTCGACGCCCGGGCGCTGGCGGCCCTCGCCGCCAACCCCGGCTGCGGCAGACGGGCCCTGTTGGACGGCGCCGGGGTGGACAAGACCGCGCTGGCCTCGGCGCTCGGCTCGCCGGCCGCCTTCGGGCAGTCCCAGTTCGCGATGATCCGCGGCAACTCCTTCGAGGCCAAGGTCAAGGGCGACGGCGGCGCCGAGCTGCTGCGCCTGGTGCACGCGCACCTGGGCGCCGGGGCCGAAGCGCCGACCCGGGGCGCCCTCGTCCCCGATCTGGGCGCGGCCGGTCCCGAGGGCCGCGCCGCGCGGACCGCGCTGGCGCTGCGCGAGGCGACGGCGGCGGCCGCCTGGACCCTGCTGGACCATCCGATGCTCGCGCTGGAGGTCGCCGGCTCCCCCGCCTACCTGGAGCCCGACGCCGTCGTGGTGCATCCCGACGGACGCTGGACCGTCGTCGAGATCAAGTCCTTCCCGATGATCGACGGGACGGCGGACGCGGCGAAGGCCGGCGCCGCGGCCCGCCAGTCCGCGGTCTACGTGCTGGCCCTGGAGCGGATCGCCGCCGTGCTGACGGGCGCCACCGTCGCGCACTCGGCCCTGCTGGTCTGCCCCAAGGACTTCTCCAACCTGCCCACCGCGGCGGTCCTCGACATCCGCAAGCAGCGCTCGGTGACGGCCCGCCAGCTGGCCCGCCTCACCCGGGTCGAGGAGCTGGCCGCGGAGCTGCCCGAGGGGCTGAGCTTCGACCCGGCCCGGCCCGCCGAGGAGCTGACCGAGGCGGTGGAGGCGGTCGACGCCGCCTACGCCCCCGAGTGCCTGGCCTCCTGCGAGCTGGCCTTCCACTGCCGCGAGCGGTCCCGCGCGGCCGACGCGGCGGGCGCGCTCGGCCGCTCCATCCGGGGCGAGCTGGGCGCGCTGACCACGGTCGGGGCGGCGCTGGCGGCCGCCGCCGGAGCGGGCGCGCCCGGCGATCCGACCGCCGAGGCGCTGTACCGGGCCGCCCGGCTGCGCGCCGAGGCCCTGGAATTCTCCGCCGTCCGCTCGGACCCGCTTCCGGAGGCCGTCGCATGCCCCTGCTGAGCACACTGGCCCGGCTCCAGGCCGTCCGCGCGGGGCGCGCGCAGCCCCTGGCCACCGTCCGCCACCGGCACCTGGGGGCCCGCCCGCTGGTGTTCGTCCCGCTGACCACGGCGGGCGAGGCGGGGGCCCCGCTGGGCGCGCTGGTGGGCACCGACCGGGAGCGGCCGCGGCTGCTCGTCGTGACGCAGCCGCGCGACCGGGACCTGCGCTGGCGGTTCCTCGCCGCGCTGGCGGACGAGGTGGTGCCGTACCTCGACGGGTACGCGGAGGCGGTCGAGGCGGCCGAGCGGACCGAGACGGATCCGGAGAGCGGCAAGAAGGTCAAGGTGGCCGCCGAGCTGTGCGCGGACGCGCCGCAGCTGATCGTGCCGAGCCGGGCGGGCATCGAGTACGTCCGGCTGCTGGGGCGTTCGATGCGGTTCCGGCGGACGGCCGAGGAGGATCCGGACGCCCCCTACCCCGCGCCGCCGCTGGTGCCGCTGCTCGGCCGCTGGTTCACGCATCTCGCGGAGCGCTCCCGGGTGCCGGGCTCCTCGATGCTGCTGTCCGCGACGGAGCTGCTGGCCCGGCACTGGGCGAGCGGCCAGAGCAACCTGGAGGACCAGCACCTGGGAGCGCTGCTGGCCTGGATGGACCCGCCTGCGGGGGAATC
Organism: Streptomyces sp. NPDC059917; assembly: GCF_042730635.1. Taxonomy (NCBI): domain Bacteria; kingdom Bacillati; phylum Actinomycetota; class Actinomycetes; order Kitasatosporales; family Streptomycetaceae; genus Streptomyces; species Streptomyces sp. NPDC059917. The sequence continues at coordinate 71,827 of NZ_JBHWLC010000004.1, read as the reverse complement.
CGGGGCGGCGGCCGCGCTGCGCGCGGAGCTGGGCCGGGACCGGGACGGTCAGCTGCTCGTCCCCCCGGCGGGGCCCGCCACCGACCCGGCCTTCGACAACCGGCTGCTGGCCCCCGCCATGACCCGCTTCGACGCGGCCCGCGGCGCCGATCCGCGCGTCGAGGACGCGGTGGAGCGGGCCGGCCGCGAGGTGCACCGGCTGGTCGAGTCCCAGCTGCGGCCGACCTGGGACGCGGTGTGGCGCTCCCTGGACCTGCTGCACGGGCTGCCCGAGGGCGCGTACGTCGAACAGCGCTGGACCCGGGACCGCTGGTCCTTCACCGGCCACCGGGACCGGGTCCGGGCGGGCGAGCCTCCGCAGCCCCGCCGCGACGACGCGGTGACGGCGGCGCAGAAGTTGGCCACCCGCGAGACCGAGCAGGTCCGGGTGGACGCCCAGGAGGCGCTGGACGACCCGCTGGTGATGGCGGGGCGGCGGCTGGCGGGCGAGGCCTTCGCCGGCGAGGTCACCGAGGTGGTCATGGAGTGGACGCAGTCCAAGCGGCCCAGTCCCCGCCCGCTGGTGACGGTGGCGACGGAGGACCGGCCGCAGCTGCCCGAGGACGGCGGCCGGGCGAAGGTGTACCGGGCGCTGGACGGGCGCCCGCAGTCGGCCGAGTTCGTGGGCTACGCCGGGCCCAAGGAGGACGGGCTGCTGGTGCTGCGCCTGCTGGACAAGATGGGCCGCGGCAAGGAGCCGGACGCCGGCTCGGTGCCGGGCAAGGGCGACCGGGTGTGCTGGACGCTCTTCGAGCACGACGCGCGGGGCGGGCCGAAGCTGCCCGACCCGGAGAACACGCCGTGGACGCACGGCGGACCGCCCGGCTCCGCGGGCTCCGCCACGGCGCCGCAGCCCGACGCCGTGACCGACGAGGACATCCTGTGACCACCATCCTGTCCGCGCCCGCGTCGGATTCCGACCCGGGCGCCGCCGCCGCGCGGGCCACCGAGGCGATCCTGCACGACACCCTGCACGGCGCCGAGCGGGGCGTGGTCGTCGATTCCCCGCCCGGGGCCGGGAAGTCCACCCTGGTGGTGCGGGCGGCCCGGGAGCTCGCCGCGGCGGGGCGCCGGATGATGATCGTGGCGCAGACCAACGCGCAGGTGGACGACCTGGTGGTGCGGCTCGCGGAGAAGGACCCGCAGCTGCGGGTGGGGCGGCTGCACAGCAGTGACGGCGACGCCTACGACAAGGCGCTGCTGGAACTGCCGTCGGTGACGCTCTCGGCGAAGGCGAACGACCTGGCCGAGCTGCCGGTCGTCATCTCGACGGCGGCGAAGTGGGCCCACACCCAGAACGTGGAGCCGTGGGAGCACGCGATCGTGGACGAGGCGTACCAGATGCGCTCCGACGCGTTGCTGGCCGTGGCCGGCCTGTTCGAACGGGCGCTGTTCGTGGGCGATCCGGGCCAGCTCGACCCCTTCAGCGTGGTCGGCGCCGAGCAGTGGGCGGGCCTGTCCTACGACCCGTCCGCCTCGGCGGTCTCCACCCTGCTCGCGCACAACCCGCAGCTGCCGCAGCACCGGCTGCCGGTGTCCTGGCGGCTCCCGGCGTCGGCCGCGCCGCTGGTCTCCCGCGCGTTCTACCCGTACGCCCGCTTCCGCAGCGGTACGGACCACGGCGAGCGGCGGCTCTCGTACGGCGTGCCCTCGGACGGGTCGGGGCCCGACCGGGTCCTCGACGAGGCCGCCGAGTCCGGGTGGGGCCTGCTGGAGCTGCCGGCCCGGCACACCCCGCGCACCGACCCGGAGGCGGTGGGGGCGGTGGCCCTGGTGGTCAGGCGGGCGCTGGACCGGGGCGCGGTGACCTCGGACGAGCGCGGCCCGGGTCCGGCGCCGCTGACCGCGGACCGGATCGCGGTCGGCACGGCCCACCGCGACCAGGCCGCGGCGATCCGCGCCGCCCTGGCCGGGCTGGGGGTCACCGGGGTGACGGTGGACACCGCCAACCGGCTCCAGGGGCGCGAGTACGACCTCACGGTGGTCCTGCACCCCCTGTCGGGCCGCCCGGACGCGACGGCCTTCCACCTGGAGACGGGCCGGCTGTGCGTCCTGGCCTCCCGGCACCGGCACGCCTGCGTGGTGGTGGCCCGCGCGGGCATAGCGCGCCTCCTGGACGACCACCCCTCGACGGAACCGGTCCAGCTCGGCGTGACCATGAAGTTCCCGGACGGGTGGGAGGCCAACCACTCGGTCCTGGCGCACCTCTCGGAGCACCGGGTCGCCTGGAAGCCGTGACCACGGCGCACGACACGCGGGAGGGGTCGTACGCGCGTTCCAGCGTCGCGGGGCCCCTTGGGGCGGGCTTGCGCGGCGCTGGACAATGGACGGTGGCCCGGAAGGAATTCGTCCACGAAGCAGGAGGACACGCATGGCAGAGCCCGAGCGCACCGAGCGGAGGCTGCGGCCCGCCCCGCTGCTCTTCGAGCCCTCGGACGCGGCCACGGATCCGGAGCACTTCTTCGATCTCGAATCCATCGAGGACCCGCGCGAGCTGCTGGCCCGCGCCACCGAACTCGCGCTCGCCTTCCGGGCGGCGCAGGACCGGGCGGTCGAGTTCCAGGCCATGGCGGCCGCCCAGCTGGCGGACCCGCGCCGGTTCGACCGGCTCTCGCCGGCGGCCATCGGCGAGTCCGCGCAGTGGTCCGAGGACTACGCCGAGAAGATGATCGACTTCGGCGAGGGCCTGCTGCGGGGCGGTGCGGAGAACCACTGACGCGGCCGCCCGCACACCCGTCCCGGCATATGCGCGGCGCAAGATACCCCAGCGCGACCCGCACCGTCCGGGTTTCCGGTAACTCCGCGGAAGCGGGGCGCTACGGCCGGTAGACCTGCCGCATGACGACGACGGCTACCGGCTGCCCCGCCCTCCACGGACCCGCGACCCACGTCACCCCGCAGGGGGCCGCGTGGCTCGCCTCCGCCTCGCCCTACCCGCGCAGCACCCTCGCGCTGTGGCAGGACCGGCCCACGGCCCCCGCGGTACTGCCGTGCGGCACCGCCTTCGACGTCGTCAACGTCCCCGTGGTCTTCGGGCGCCGGATGCTGGACCTGCTGTGGGCCGAGGGGCCGGGCTGCGGGCCGGTGGCCGTGCACCGCGGCCGGATGCTGCTGTTCGCGACCCCCGGCACGGCCCAGCGGCTGCCCGCGCTGCTCGACTGGGAGGAGTGGGGCGAGGCCCACGGCGCGACCCCGGGGCGGCCGCCCGCACCGCTCTGCCACGGCCGGGGGGACGCCGTGACCGTACCGGCGCTGAGCGCCGCGCCCGGGGGCGCACCGGGCCACTCGCGCTGGGTGGTGGCTCCGGACGCCCGGCTGCCGTGGCTGCCGGGGCCGGAGGCCCTGCTGTGGGCCTGCGTCCGGGCCGCCCGCACCGGTGGCGCCACCGCGGGCGCACCGGACCTGCGGATATCGATTTTTCCTTCCGCCGGTCCGGATGCTAATGTCTACGACGTCAGCAAGCGCCGCTAGCTCAGTTGGTTAGAGCAGCTGACTCTTAATCAGCGGGTCCGGGGTTCGAGTCCCTGGCGGCGCACAGACGGAGGAAGGCCCCCACGCGAGTGGGGGCCTTCTTCGTGTTCCGGCGCCGGGCGCTAGCTGGTGATCTTCACCGTGTACGCGCCGGACTGGGTGCGGTCGGCCACCTCGATGGTGATCCGCTCCCCCGGCACGGTGAAGGTCTCGCCGACCTCCAGCGGCGCGTCCGCGAGCGGCGGGTAGACCGAGCGTCCCCAGCAGGCTCCGGTGTCCGGGTGGCCGTCCAGCACCTCGATCGGGCCGCCGCCGGACGCGGGCTCGTTACGCACCCGGTAGACCAGGACGCCCTCGGTGCAGGTGTCCCCGTCGTTGCCCGCGGAGCCCCGGGCCTCGACGGCGATCGCGCTGCCGGGGCCCGTACGGACCACCGCGAGCCGGGTCCCGACCGATCCGCCGCGCTGCGGGGCCTGGCCCAGTGGCTGGAGGGTGTGCAGCGAGGTGCCGCCGCGCACGCAGTCGACCTGGCCGGGGCCGAGCCAGCCCAGCTTCCACTTGTGCCAGGCGAACAGGTCCGGGGCCATGCCGAACTGGCTGCCCATCACGTCCCAGTCCCCGACGTAGGTGTCCCAGTCCCCCTTGCCGTCGGTCGGCCGGTGGTAGAGGTCGGGCAGGTCGAAGACGTGCCCGGTCTCGTGCGCCAGGACGTTGCGGTCCGGGGGGTGCTTCTCGAAGACGGTGACGATCCGCCGCAGGTCGGTGCCGTCGGCGCGCAGCGGCCGGTCGAAGTTGACGACCTTGGTGGCGTCGGAGTCCACCCCGGGCGCGTCCGGGTCGGCGACGAAGTACACGATGTCGTACTTGCTGAAGTCGACCGCCGGGTCGGCGGTGGCGACCGCGTCGCGCAGGTACGCCGCCCGGGACTCGGGGGCCCAGTCGCGCTGTATCCCGTAGGCGGTGGACGGCTTGGGCATCCGCATCCACTGCCGCTGGGGGTGCGGGACCAGCCGGAAGCGGCCGTAGGAGGCCCGCTCGAAGAAGTCGCTGGTGGCCGGGAAGTAGTCACCGGTCAGCTGCTCGGGAGTGGTGAGCGGCCGGGAGTCCGGGAAGGACAGGAAGACCATCAGGGCGTTGAGGGAACGTTCCGGCTTGGGGTAGGCACCGTTCCAGGTGTCCAGGCCCAGCGAGTGGTGCGCCTGCGTGCGGGTCAGCTCGCACGGCCCGGACCCGGGATCGGCCACCGCCGGACCCGCCACGAGCGAGATCGCGGCGATGGCCGCGAGGGAGGTGAGGGCGGCCGCGGCACTGCGCACGCGGTAGCGCTCCACTCCCCCGGGTGTCTGCTGCAGCGGCACATCGACCTCCGGTGGTGGATTTCGTAACATCCCACCCACCTTGCGGCGATTGTCTTACTAATGTCCTGTTCCGGTGCCCCACACGAGTGAGCGATCCGGCATCCCGGTGACCCCGCCGCTTTACGCGCATATCCAGCTGCGCCTACAGAACGTCACGAGTGATCAGCCGAGGTCAGGCGCGGACCCCACGCGCTCACAGCCGTGCGGAAACGATCGGGCGACGAAGGCCCGACACACCGTCAGCACACCGACCCGGCGGGCTCCGCACGGCGCCGCCGCTGGATAGGGCCTCCCGGCAACCTCTATGATCGGCACACTTTCCTGCGCGGAGACCACGAGCACTGCGGGAGCCAACGGTGAGCGGAACCTCAGAAGGAACCGGTTCGGCGGCCGACAGCATCCGCCCGGCCGCTACGGAGCGTCACCCGGCCGTACCGGCCGCGTCGACCGCGCCCTCGGGCGCCCCCGGCCGGGCCACGGCGGGACGGACCGCGGTGCGCGAGTCCGAACTGCGCGACTACCGGGCCGCCTTCAACGCGGCCCACCTCGCGATGGCCGTCGTCGACCGGGACGGCTTCGTCGTCAACGCCAACGCGGCCCTCGCCGGGCTGCTGGGCGTCGAGCCGCACGCCCTCGACGGCCGCAACGCGGCCGACCTGGTGGACCTGGCCGCCGAGGCCCGCACCTGGCAGGCCTACCGCGAGGTGCTGCGCGGCCGGCGGGCCCGGCTGCGCTGCACCCGCCGGCTCAAACACCCCGACGGGCACTCCCTGTGGACCGAGATCACGCTGGGGCCGGTGCCCGGCACCGGTGACGTGCTGCTCTCGGTGGCCGACATCAGCGACCGGCGCGACCTGCAGGCCCGGCTGCGCCACCTGCAGATGCACGACCCGGTCACCCGGCTGCCCAACCGGGCGCTCTTCTTCGAACGGCTGTCGGCCGCCCTGGAGGCCCCGTCCTACGAGCGGCGCGGGACCGGCCGGATCGGCCTGTGCTACCTCGACCTCGACGGGTTCAAGGCGGTCAACGACACCCTGGGCCACCGGGTGGGCGACCGGCTGCTGACCGCCGTCGCGGCCCGGCTCACCCACTGCGCGGACCAGTCCGGCTACGGGCGCACGGGCGGGCACCTGGTCGCGCGGCTCGGCGGCGACGAGTTCGCGCTGCTCGTGGAGGACTCCACCGGCACCGAACAGCTCGCGGACCTGGCCCGGTCCGCGCTGGCGGCCGTACAGGAGCCCTTCGACCTGGCCGGACAGCGGCTGTCGGTCTCCGCGTCCATCGGCGTGGTGGAGCGGGTGACGGCCGGCACCTCGGCGACGGCCCTCATGCAGGCGGCCGACACCACGCTGTACTGGGCGAAGGAGGACGGCAAGGCCCGCTGGACGCTCTTCGACCCCGAGCGCAACGCCCACCGGATGACCCGCCAGGCCCTGTCCTCCACGCTGCGGCCGGCCGTGGAGCGGGACGAGTTCGTGCTGGAGTACCAACCGCTGGTGGACCTGGAGAGCGGGGTGGTGCGCGGGGTGGAGGCCCTGGTGCGCTGGAACCACCCGCAGTTCGGGACGCTCACGCCGAATCGGTTCATCGGGATCGCCGAAGAGGACGGCTCCATCGTCCAGTTGGGGCAGTGGGTGCTGCGGACCGCCTGCCGCCAGGCGCGCCGCTGGCAGATCGAACACCCCAGTGACGCACCGGTCTTCGTCTCGGTGAACGTCGCGGTGCGCCAGGTGTGGGACTCGGACCTGGTCGGCGACGTGGCGGAGATCCTCGCGGAGACCGGGCTCGCGCCGCAGCTGCTCCAGCTGGAGCTGACCGAGTCGGCGGTGATGGGCTCGGCGGGCCGGCCGCTCCAGGCCCTGCAGGCGCTCAGCGACATGGGCGTGCGGATCGCCATCGACGACTTCGGCACGGGCTACTCGAACCTGGCCTACCTGTCCCGGCTGCCGGTCTCGGTGCTGAAGCTGGACGGCTCCTTCGTGCGCGGCTTCCGCTACGAGGAGGGGGCCCACCCGAACCCGGCCGACGAGACCATCGTCGAGGCCCTGGTGCAGCTCGCCCACCGGCTGGGCCTGACGGTGACCGCCGAGTGCGTGGAGACCGCGGGCCAGGCGGCCCGGCTGCGCCGGGTGGGCTGCGACACCGGCCAGGGCTGGCTGTACTCGCGCGCGGTGGCCCCGGAGCGGATCGCCGAGATGATCAGCGCCCGCCCGCAGGACCTCGCCCGCTGAACACCACCGCCCCCGACCCTGGCGGGGTCGGGGGCGGCGTTCGCTCGGCGCGGGGTGGGGGGATCAGCAGGCGCCGAGGTCCTTCCAGACACCCCAGGCACCGGTGGTGCCGGGCACCTCGTTCTGCGTCCACCACTGGGCCTGCCACTTGTGGCCGCCGTAGGAGACCTGCTGGCCACCGGTGTAGATGGTGCCGCCGACGTAGGCCGCGACCCCTCCGCAACCCGCGGGCGGGGTGGTGGGAGGCGTGGTGGGAGGCGTCGTCGGGGGCGTGGTCGGCGGGGTCGTGGGAGGCGTCGTCGGCGGGGTGGTCGGCGGCTGGGTGGTGCCGCCGAGGGCGTCCGAGATCTGGTTCAGCAGGGTGGTCTTGTCGTCCAGGCCGAGCAGGGAGTACATCATCGCGCCGGCCAGGCCGCGCTGCTTGCCGTAGTCGACCCGGGCCTGGATGGACTTCTGGTTCAGGCCGGTGAAGAACTCGCCGTCCTTGTAGAAGTAGGACGCCTTGGCCTGGTCGTCCCAGAAGGTGGTGGCCGGGTTGTCGACGATCCCGCCCAGCTCCTTGTAGTTGGCGATGCCCGCCTGCTGGCTGGTGGGCCGGGCGGCCGACGGGCCGGTCGCGGTCTGGGCGAGGCCGTTGGTGGTGCCGGCCGGGACGCCCTTCCAGCCGCGGTAGTAGAACTCGTAGCCCAGGGTCAGCTTGTTGGCGGGGAAGCCGCCCGCGATGCCGTAGGCCGCGTTGCCGTCGATCCAGGAGTCGATGGCGTTCTTGATGCCGTACTTCTGGGTGCCCGGCGCGATCGGGTCGGTCGGGTCGGCGGCCGAGTTCAGCAGCGGGGACTGGTGGTAGGTCGGACCGTCGGCGTCCCAGGCGCCGTGCATGTCGTAGGTCATGATGTTCGCGTAGTCGAGGTACGCGCCGATCTTGTCCGTCTCGATGTACTTGATCTTGTCCTGGCCCGCCGGGAGGGCCGAGGTCAGCAGGTACTTCTTGCCGCCGTTGGCCGCGCCGTAGGCGTCGAGCTGCTCGCGGAACTCCTTCAGCAGGAGCGTGTAGTTGGCCTTGTCCTCGGGGCCGGTGTGGTTGCCCAGGTGGCCGCCGGTGGAGCCGGGGTACTCCCAGTCGATGTCGATGCCGTCGAAGATCCCGGCCGCGCTGCCGACGCCGCCGTAGCCGCCGTCGACGGGCAGGTTGCCCTTGATGTACTGGTCGATGCAGGAGGAGACGAACTTCTTCCGGCTGGCGTCGGTGAGCGCCGCGTCGTGGAAGTACTTGGAGTAGGTCCAGCCGCCGATCGATATGTTGATCTTGAGGTGCGGGTACTTCGCCTTCAACTGCTTGAACTGGTTCATCACGCCGACGATCGGCTGGTCCCACTTGTCGGCGACCCCGCTGACGCTGTCGGCCGCGCTGAAGGACTTCTGGTAGTCGGCGTACGAGTCCCCGGCGCCGTCACCGGCGTTGGGGTTGTTGTCGTCGCCCGCCGCCTTGTTCGCCTCGAAACAGGTGAGGTTGGTGGGGTGGATGTTGCCGAACGAGTAGTTCAGGACGTCCAGCTTGCTCGCGATCCCCCGGGTGTCGAGCTGCTTCGGGTAGAAGGCGTTCCCGTACACGCTCCACTGGTCGTAGTAGGCGATCTTGACGCCACCACCGGCCGCCGCGGCGGTCGTCGAGGAGTCCGCGGCCTGCGCGGTGCCGAGGCCGGCGAAGGTGGCGAGCACCCCGGCGGCGAGGGCGGCCGTGGTGGCCGCCGCAACGAGGGGTTTACGGATGTGCATGGGGGGCCTCCGGAGGCGGGGGGAGGTTCGGGGGGAGGTCGCAACGCTGTGGGTGAGAGAAGTGATAGCGATCACCTCAACCCCGCGTCAATGGTTTGGACCAAACAAGGACTAGACCACTCAGGCGGTAAACCCGCTCGTCAGAGACCTGACGGCACAAAAGAAACCGCTCGTCACCCCGGTGACGAGCGGTTTAAGGCCCCCTTAGGCCATCTCCGTGCAAGGTTTTGGCAACAAACCAACCAAACCCCGGTCGAGCGCACTCAGGCAGGTCCGGCGCCCTCCCCGGGCATGCCGTACGCATCTGCGACGAGCCCGTACGAGCGCAGTCGGGCGGCCCCGCTGTGCCCGGTCGCGGTCAGCATCAGCTCGTCCGCACCCGTCCGCTTCACCAGGGCGTCCAACCCCTCGCGCACCACGTCCGGGGTGCCGTACACGACGTTCGCGAGCCAGCTGTCGACGAACTCCCGCTCCAGGGGGCCGAAGTCGTACGCCGCCGCCTCCTCGGGCGTCGGCACCAGGCCGGGCCGGCCGCTGCGCAGCCGCAGCATCGACAGGGCGCCCGTGAGCACCTGCGCCCGGGCGGCCTCCTCGGTGTCGGCGGCCAGCGCCGACACCCCGATCAGCGCGTACGGCTCGGCCAGCACCGCCGAGGGCCGGAAGCTCTGCCGGTACAGGTCCAGCGCGGGGATCGTGCCCGCCGCGGAGAAGTGGTGGGCGTAGGCGAAGGGCAGCCCGAGCTGGCCGGCGAGGGCCGCGCTGAAGCCGGAGGAGCCCAGCAGCCACAGCGGCGGGCGCGCGGTCGGGCCCTGCACCGGCCCGGGCACGGCGTGCACCCGGGCGTAGGGGTGCCCGTCGGGGAAGTCGTCGTCGAGGAAGCGGGTCAGCTCCGCGAGCTGGCGCGGGAAGTCCTCGGCCCCCTCGTCGAGCCGGCCGCCGCCGCGCAGCGCCGTCGCGGTGCGCCCGTCGGTGCCCGGCGCACGGCCGAGGCCCAGGTCGATCCGCCCCGGCGCGAGCGCCTCCAGGGTGCCGAACTGCTCGGCGATCGCCAGCGGCGCGTGGTTGGGCAGCATGACCCCGCCGGAGCCGAGCCGGATGCGGGAGGTGTGGGCGGCCAGGTGCGCCAGGATCACGGCCGGGGAGGAGCTGGCGACCCCGGGCATGGAGTGGTGTTCGGCCACCCAGTGGCGGTGGAAGCCGCGCGCCTCGGCGAGCCGGGCGATGTCCACGCTGGTCCGCAGCGAGGCGTGCGCGGTGCTGCCCGCGCCGACGGTGACCAGATCCAGTACGGACAGCGGTACCGGCGCCGAGCCGTGGACGCTTCCGTGGATCGCGTCCGCCGCGCCCACCGCGTCCCCCGTGTCAGCCATCTTCGCTCCTCTGTCGTCCCTCGGCGGCCTCGTCCGGCCACTCGTCGTGTTCGCGCCACGACCGTGATCGGTCCGTGACGCGGCCGTACGAAGGGGTCGAACAGCGCCCGCGCCCGGGGCATTCCCGGCACACCGGGACAGGGTGGTTGACCTTGGCATATGCCGACGGAGTAGCCACTGACCGAAGGGCATGATTGAGCCATCAAGTTCTTCAACAGCCGCCCCGTGCGGGCTCCTTCGTGGCTATCGTGTGAGAGCAAGCGGTAACAACCTGCTAGGGGGAAACCGTGGCGCTGAAGCCCGAGCCGACCGCGCCGTTCCACTCGGTGCAGTACGCACTGCGCGTACTCGAAACCATCGCACGGCACTCCGGCGGTGTGACGGACGTCCAGATCGCCCGTGAGACGGGGCTCCCCTCCGCCCACCTCACTCCGATGCTCCTCATGCTGCGCCGCGAGGGGTACGTGCTCCAGGTCTCCGACGGCGCGTACGCGATAGGCGACTCGCTCGTCCTGCTCGGCTCCGGCGTCGACCGGCAGCAGGCCCTGCGGGACAAGCTCCAGGAGACCCTGGACCGGCTGCGCGACTCGGTGGGGGCGGCGGTCTACATCAGCCGGTACGTGGACGGCGAGGTCAGCATCACGCAGTTCGCGGACAGTCCCCGCACCCCCAAGGTGCACGAGTGGGTCGACTTCCGCTCCGCCGCGCACGCGAGCGCGGTCGGCAAGTGCCTGCTGACGCAGCTGGACCAGAACGGCCGCCGCGACCACCTCTCGCGCCACAAGATCGCCCGGCTGACGTCGAAGACGATCACGAACGAGCAGATCCTCTTCTCGAAGCTGGACAGCCAGCCGGCCACGGTGCCGGTGCTCGACCTGCAGGAATACGCGGTGGGCACGGTGTGCGCGGCGGTTCCGATCACCGCCGGATCGGCCGTGGGCTGCCTGGCGCTGTCGATGCCGGTGGAGCACGCGCACCGGCTGCGGGCCGCGGCCGAGGCGCTGAACCGCAAGGCCGCGCCGCTGCTGCTGTCGCTCACGCTGTAGGGACGGGCCGACCGGGCCGTCGGGACTGCCGGGGCAGTCGGGGCGGTCGGGGCCGAAAACACTTCGGGCGGTTCCCGGTGAACCGGAAACCGCCCGAAGTACAGGTGCGCCGCCAGGGACTCGAACCCCGGACCCGCTGATTAAGAGTCAGCTGCTCTAACCAACTGAGCTAGCGGCGCCTGACAAAGAAAATATTACCTGGTCCCCGGGGGTGCTCGCGACCACCATTTCCGCGGGCGCCGCGGTCCGCCCCGGTCCGCCCCGGTCAGCGGTCCAGCAGCTCCGCGCGGGACTGGGCCGCGTAGGACTCCAGGAGCGCGGACAGGTCCGCCGCCGCCAGCGGCCGGTAGCCCGCCGCCCCGGCCGGGCGCCACCACACCGGGTCCGGCGTGCGGAAACCGGCCCGGCGCAGGCCCACCCGGTGCACCTTGTTCGTCGCGGTCACCGGCATGGCCGCCACCACCCGCACGTAGCGCGGCGCCATCTTCGTGCCCAGGTCCGGCTGCGCGGCGAGGAACGCCTCGAAGCCCCCCGGATCGAAGGCGGCCCCCGGCCGCAGCGCGACGGCGGCCATCACCTGGTCCCCGGCCACCTCGTCCGGCACCGCGTAGACCGCGACGGCCGCCGCGTCCTGCCACCGGGCCAGGATGTTCTCGATCATCGCGGCGGCCAGGTTCTCGCTGTCGACGCGCAGCCGGTCGTCCGTGCGTCCGGCGAAGTAGAGGAAGCCGTCCCGGTCGCGGAAGAAGAGGTCCCCGGTCCAGTACCAGCCGTCCCGGGTGCGGGCCGCCTCCGCATCGGGATTGCGCCAGTACCCCTCGAAGAGGCTGCGGCCCCGGTTGACCAGCTCCCCTATGGACTCGGCGCCGTTCGTCAGGCGGCCCCCGGCGTCGAACTCCGCGGGCGGGCACTCGGCGCCCGTCTCCGGGTCGATCACCGCCAGGTCGTCCCCCGCGCCCGCCCGGCCCAGGGCGCCCGCGGGGGTGTCCGGGGTGCGCTGCACGGAGGCGCCGCCCTCCGTGGCGCCGTAGCCCTCGACGAGGCGGACCCCGAAGCGCTCGGCGAAGCGGGCCGCGTCCACCGCCCCGGCCTCGGTGCCGAAGCCGAGGCGCAGCGGATTGTCCCGGTCGTCGGGGCGCGGCTCGGTGGCCAGGAGGTACTGGACGGCCCGCCCGACGTAGGTGAAGTACGTCGCCCCGTGGGTCCGTACGTCGTCCAGGAACGCGGAGGCCGAGAAGCGGCGGCGCAGCGCCACCGAGGCGCCCCCGGCCAGCGCCGGGAGCCAGTCGGCGATGACGGCGTTGCCGTGGAACATCGGCATGCAGATGTAGTGGACGTCCTCGGGGGTGACCGAGAACTGCCGCACCAGCGCCGCACCGGCGGCGGCGAGCCGCCCCTGGGTGCAGATCGCCGCCTTGGGGGCGCCGGTGGACCCGGAGGTGAAGTAGAGGAGCAGCCGGTCGCCGGGCCCCGGGCCGGCGGGCCGGAGCACGGCGTCCCCCGGCCCGGCACCGGCGTAGGGGGCGAGCAGGGCGGCGTACTCCCCGTCGTCGTCGGTCACCAGGATCCGCACGCCGGGCAGGTCGAGGCCGTCGAGCAGCGGCAGGTGGGCCCGCTCGGTGACCAGGATCCGGCAGTCGGTGTGCAGGATGTCGCGGGCCAGCTCGGGGCCGCGCCGCGTGGGGTTGATCCCGGCGACGGCGGCCCCGGCCAGGGCCGCCGCGCCGAGCCAGAACGGGAACTCGGGGGTGTTGTCGAGCAGCACCCCCACGTGCGGGGGCTCCCCCGGAGGGAGCAGGTCGACGAGCAGCGCCGCGCGCGCGGCGCTCTCGGCGGCGCTCCGGTGGTGGCTGAGGACGGCGTCGCCGTACCTCAGCCCGGGCCGGTGATCGTCCCACTGGCGCGCCACGAGCTCCGCGACGGTTCCTGGTGTCGTCGTCCTCCGCATACGGGCGGAGGGTAGCTGACGCTGCGTCAGAACTGAACGTCGGAGCAGGAGTAGAAGGCGTTGGCCGTGTCGTTGACCGTCCACACCGCCAGGATCATGTGCCGGCCCGTCTTGCCGCTGGGCAGCGTGCCGTGGTGGATGGTGGTCATGGCGGGGCGGGCGCCGTTGTAGGCGACCGTGAGGAAGGGCTGCGGGTCGAGCGAGGCCCTGGTGAGCGGCTTGGTCGGGTCCCATCCGTTCTTGGTGACGTAGTAGCGGAAGTCGGTGGTGGAGTGGTTCGCCGTGAACTGCCACCGGAAGTCGTAGGGCGCGCCGCTGGTGATCTTCGTCGTCGGCCAGGTGCCGCCGCGCGGGTCGTCGAGCTGCGCGAACTCGGTGTGGTTGCCGGAACATATCCGGCCGTCGGCGGGCCCGGCCGCCGGGAAGCCCTTGAGGCCCTCGACGCTCTGCGGTTCCCACTGGATGGGGCCGCAGTCGGCGACGGTCTTGTTGGCACAGAGCTTCTGGCGGCTGATGGGCGTGTCGGTGTACCCGTGGCTGCTCGCGGTGGGGGCGCTGAGGACGGACACGCCGACGATCATGCCGAGGCCGATCGCGGCGGAGCCGATCCGTCTGGGCATGGGGATGGACATGCGGGACTTACGCATGATGCTCCTAGAACGTGGGGGGAGTTCGGTGAGCGTGCGCACGCGTGGGGACTGCGGTACCGGAATTCAGGTCTAGACCAAGTTCCAGATTATTGACGGGAGTTGGCCATGTCCAGACCAATCGGCGAACGGGCGTCCCGCAATGTGGGCGGACGCGCGCGAGGGGCGGCCGGTGGCTCCGGCCGCCCCTCGCCCATCCACCCGGCCCTGCGGGCTACTCGGGGCGGCCCGTGTAGAAGGCCACGGTGAGGTCCTTGACGAGCGCCTTGCGCTCGTAGTCGTCCAGCTCGACGAGCCCGCGCGAGGTCAGCCGGTTGACGGTGTCGTCGACCGCGTCCACCACCGAGGTCAGCACGCTGTCCCGGTGCTTCGCGTCGATCGCGGCGACCCGGCGCCGGCGCATCGCCGCGGCGACCTCCGGGGCGTACTCGATCCGGGTCGGCTGGGCCGAGTACACCTCGATGCCCACCGCCTCCGTCTCGTCCGCCAGCATCCGGGTCAGCGCGTCCCCGACCGCCTCCGCGTCGCGCAGGGTCGGGGCGTCCTCGTGGAAGGCGTCGGCCGGCAGCTGCGAGAGCACCCGGGCCATGGCGGACTCGACCTGCTCGGCGAGGTAGTCGATGTGGTCCTCGACGGCCAGCGCGGCGCGGGCGGTGTCCTTGATCTGCCAGACCACCTGCACGACGACCTGGAGGGCCAGACCGCCCGAGTCCACGGCGGGCAGCGGGTCGCTGCGCCAATGCCGCAGCCGTACGTCGACCCGGCGGCGCAGCAGCAGCGGGCTGGCCCACAGCAGGCCCGTCCGGCGGACCGTGCCGCGGTAGCGGCCGAAGAGGGTCAGCACCAGCGCGTGCCCGGTACGACCCCGCCCGAGCCCGCCGAGGGCGAACAGGGCGACGATCCCGAGGAAGGCGAGCGGGGGCCACTGGTAGGCGCGCAGCCCCTGGTACGCCCGGGGCGTGACGCCGAAGCCCGCCACCAGCGCGGCGGGCAGCGCCCCGGCCCGCCAGAGCACGGCCGCGCATCCGGCGAGGGCGAGGCCGCCGACGAGCAGGCCAACCGAGCCGGGCAGCACCGGGCCGCGGCGCTCGCGCAGCCGTTCGTCACCGCGCGGGACCCGGCGGCCGGGGGCGGCGGGGCGCGCCGGGCGGGGCCGGGGGGCGGCCGAGGGGCGCAGCACCCCGCTCGCCCCGTCCCGGAAGGGCAGATCGGCCGGTACCTCGGTGGCCGCGGAGCCCGGCCCCGGGAGGGTCACCCGGGGCAGGTCCTGGGTGTCCTCCTCCATCCCCCGGGCCACGGCCTGCGCGACCACGTGCGCGACCCCGGGCCCGGGCACCCCGCGCCCGCCTCCGGGGACGGGCGGCGGCGGCCACACACCGGCCCCGTGCGGGCGGGCCGCACCGGGGTCGGGCGCGGTTGCGGGCTCGGGGTCCGGCTCCGCTCCGGGTGCCGGTACGGCGTCCAGCGCGCGGACGGGGGCGGCCTCGACCGCGGGGGCGCGGGGGGCGGGGTCCGCTTCCGGGGCGGGGGGTGCGGCCGCCGCGGGGGCGGGGAGCGGGGCGAGGTCCAGCACCTGCGCGGGGGCCGCGGCGACGGCGGGCGCGGAGCCGAACCCCGCCCCCGCTCCGGCCGCGACCATGGCCGGGGCCGGGTCGGCCTCGACCGCCGGGGCCTCCGCTTCCGTTCCGGTCCCGCCGCGCGCGGCGGGGACCTCGGGCCACGTCCACCCGGTGTCGGCGGCGTCCGCCTCCGCCTCCGCGGGCGCGTCCGCCTCCTCGGCCGCGGGCTCGGGGCCGACCTCCTCCCACAGGGGCCGGTCCTCCTCCGGGTCCGGCCCGGCCTCGGGGCCCTGCTCCCGCGCCCACGGGTGCGGCCGCGCCGCGTAGCCGTACGGCTTCGCCTCCCGATCCGGGCTCGGCTCGTCCGCGAAGGAGTGGGCCCCGGGCCCCGGCCCGTCCGGGGCCGGCAGCGGGCCGCCGAGGGTATGCAGGCCCGCCCGCGGCGCCACCGGGGGCATCGTCCAGCGCCCCTGGGACCGGGTCGCCTCCGCACCCGGGGCCGGAGCCTGGATCTGGGCCTCGGCGTGGTCCTGGGCCTGGTCCTGGATCTGGTCCTGGATCTGGTCCTGGGCCTGGACGGTCAGGGGTGCGGGCGGCGGCACCGGGGGGATCCGCAGGGTGCCCGTCGTGGACGTCGTACGCGTGGGGTACATCGTTTCCTCCGTCATGCGAACAGCCGGCGCCAGGTTTCCGGGCCCGGGTAGCCGTCGGCCGAGGCGCCGCGCCAGCCCTGCGCGCGCTGGAACGCCTCGACGGCACGGCGGTCGGCCTCGCCCCACCGGGGACCCGGGCCGGTCGTGTAGTACTTGCCGAAGCCCTTCTTGATCAGTTGCTGCCCCAGGGCGGTGACCATCGGCCCGAACGCCCCGGGGCGCAGTGCGGCGGCTCCCGGGTACGCGGGCACCCGCGACGACGGCGGACCGGCCGCCCCGGTCGTCCCGGTCGCGGTGGCGGGCGGGATGTCCTTGCCCTTCTTCTGGACCAGGAGCTTCCAGGTCTGCGGACCGGGCAGGCCGTCCGCCTCCTCGCCGGTCCAGCCCTGGGCGCGCTGGAAGGCCTCGGTGGCCAGTCGGTCGGAGTCGGTCCACTGCGGGCCGACCCCCTGCGGGTAGAACCGTGCGCCGCCGCGCTCGCCGAGCATCCGGCCGAGCTGGGTGACGTACGCGTTGTTCGCGCCCGGCCCGAACTTGTCCGCCCCCGGATAGGGCGCGTCGACCGTCGGCTTGGGGGCGGGCACCGTCACGGGCGTCGCGGGGGGCACCGGCGTCACCGCGGGCGCCTCGGGCACGGGCGGCGTCCCCGTGAGCCCGTTGTAGCGGTAGGGCAGGTACTTGGTCGCGTTGTTCCAGTACCCGTAGGGGGTGGCCAGCTTCCGGGTGTTGGGGCGCGTCTGCTCGTAGGCGATGTAGTGCGTGCGGCTCTCGTCCACCCAGCCGCCGAAGAGCGTGACGTGCGAGCCCTGGTTGGGGTCGGCCGGGTTGTGGAAGAGCAGCATGTCCCCCGGCAGGAGCTCGTCCTTGGTGATCCGGGTGGCGAACTTGTCGAGGCTTCCGGTCCACTCGTTGGTGCCGAGGTTCCAGGCCATGGAGACGTAGCCGGAGCAGTCCTGGCGGTAGCCGTCGGTCCAGTACAGGGACATGCTGTACGGCACCTGCGCGTCCAGCCACAGCTTCGCCCGGTTGATGATCGCCGCGCGGTCGATCTGCCGCCGCACCGTCGGCGCGTGCGGCGGGGCCGCCGGGGCGGGGCCGTGCAGCGGGGCCCGCGGACCCTGCGGGCTGCCGGGCGCGAGCGGACCCGGCACCGGTTCGGGGTTGGCGACCGCCACCGCGGCTCCGCCGCCACCGCCGAGCACCACGCCCGCGGCCGTGGCCAGCACCAGCGCGCGCCGGGCTCCGCGCGCGGCCGGGTGCCCGCCGTCCCGGAGCGGTATGGCCCGGGCACGGGCCAGGGAGCGGCGGCGCTGTGCGCAGCCCGGGCACGCGCAGTCGCGCCCGGGGTCGTAGTCCGTGAAGAGCGGCATCGGCATCGGTGTCGGAGGCTGCGTCGTCATGCGGTTCCGTCCACTCCCCTGTTTCGTCCACTGGGCGGCCGGGGGCGCATCTGGCGGGGCATCAGGTACGGCGCGGCCAGAACACATCGTGCACGATAAACACCCTAAACATGGGCTAATCGGACAAGGCGGGCGTGTGTTGTCACGAGCACCGTCCCGTGTGGGGTAAAGTTCTCTTTGTCGGAACAAGCGCCGCTAGCTCAGTTGGTTAGAGCAGCTGACTCTTAATCAGCGGGTCCGGGGTTCGAGTCCCTGGCGGCGCACAGACACGAAGAAGCCCCTCGCTCACGCGGGGGGCTTCTTCGCTGTGTCCTGCGGCCCTACAGTGGCGGGCGGACCTCCCGCAGCGGTCCCCCGGCTTCCTCCCGCAGCCCGGGCGGGCCCGCGCGGTCGAGGACGGGCCCGGCCGCGGCCCGGGCGACGGACGCGCGGCCGGGCCCGTGTCAGCCGCCCGCCGCGGCGGACGGGGGCGATCCGGCCGGTTCGGGCTGTTCGGCCGTCTTCATCGTGGCCGTCAGGTACGCCGACACGACCACGTTCGCCGTGTAGGTCTTCGCCGCCTTGTCGTAGGAGCCCCCGCAGGTCACCAGCCGCAGCTCGGCCCGGCCCGGCACCTTCGGCCCGTAGGCCTTGTGCGGGTCGAAGGAGGCCCGCTCGTAGACCTGGATGTCGTCGATGGTGAACTCGGCGGTCATCCCGTCCGTCCGCAGCACCCGCACCTTGCCGCCCGCCTGCGCCGAGCTGAGCCCGTAGAAGACGGCGGGCTTGGACTCGGTGTCCACGTGGCCGACCAGCAGCGCGGTGCCCGCGGCGCCCGGCTGGACCCCGCCCGACCACCAGCCCACCGTGCCCGGCCGGTCGTAGGGCGGCGGTTCGATCGCCCCCTCGGCGTCCAGGCCCCGGACCATCACCGGGGCCTGGATGCCTATGGAGGGCACGTCCACGCGCTGCGGCGGCCCGGCCGCCGCAGGCGCGGGGAGCGGGGCGTGCGCGGCGGGCAGCCCGGGGGCGGCCATCAGCCCGGGCTGGGCGTACGGACCCCCGGGCACCCCGGTGATCTCGCGGCCCCACAGCCACAGCCCCAGCACCAGCACGGTCCAGGCGGCGGCCGTCAGCAACCGGCCGCTGCCCGACGCCTTCGGCTCCGCGCTCACGGCGGCGGCCTCACTGCCCGCTGCGGCGGCGGCGCAGGGCCAGCGCGCGGCCCGCCACGGCGAGGGTCGCCGCGGCGGCCAGCACCGCGCCGATCACCGTGTGCGGCAGACCGGGGCCGCCCGTGTCGTGGTCCTTCTTCGCGGTGGTGGCGTTCGCCGGGGGCGCGGCGGCCAGCTCGGCCGCCATCCCGCCGCCACCGGCGTGGACCGGCCAGATCGGGGTGGAGTGGTGCGAGGGCCGGTGCTCCACTTCCAGGGAACCGGTGACCCTGCCGTCCCGGTCGCACTGGACCCGGATCTCGTGCCGGCCGGACCAGGCGTCCGAGCGGACGTGGGCGTCGCCCCACAGCTCCCGCTCGCCGCCGCCGTGGCCCCGGCCGAGCCGGACCTCGGAGACGAAGGCCGAGGACGTGGCGGTCGCCGAGTCGCTGTCACAGCCGCGGACCCGCAGCTTGACCTGCGCTCCTTGGTGGGCGGGGTCGGGATTGGCCGAGACGCTGCCGCGATCGTCCCCGTTGGCGAGGGCGATGGGCGCGGTCACGATGGTCACGGCGGAGAGTGCCGTCAGGGCGACGGCCACCCCGGCGGCACGGAGAGCGATCAGATCACTGCGCATGGTGAACCTCCTCAACAAGGAGACTCACGTGCGGCGCGCCGCTCCGCATCCGGAGCGGCGCGCTCTTGGCCCGTACGTGTCAGAAGTCCGACGGTCGGCCGAGGGAGAGGTGCCGGAGGGGATCTAGATGAGGTCGACCAGGTCCGCGATCGAGGGGACGGTCTTGGTGGGGCGGTACGGGAACTGCTCGGTGTCCGCCTCGGAGGTCAGGCCGGTCAGCACGAGGAAGGTCTGCATGCCCGCTTCGAGGCCGGCGAGGACGTCGGTGTCCATCCGGTCGCCGATCATCGCGCTGGTCTCGGAGTGCGCGCCGATGGCGTTGAGGCCGGTGCGCATCATCAGCGGGTTCGGCTTGCCGGCGAAGTAGGGCTTCTTGCCGGTGGCCTTGGTGATCAGCGCGGCGACGGCGCCCGTGGCGGGCAGCGGGCCCTCGGCGGAGGGGCCGGTCTCGTCCGGGTTGGTGCAGATGAAGCGGGCGCCCGCGTTGATCAGGCGGACGGCCTTGGTCATGGCCTCGAAGCTGTAGGTGCGGGTCTCGCCCAGCACCACGTAGTCGGGCTCGTGGTCGGTCAGGATGTAGCCGATGTCGTGCAGGGCGGTGGTGAGTCCGGCCTCGCCGATGACGTACGCCGTGCCGCCGGGGCGCTGGTCGTCGAGGAACTTCGCGGTGGCCAGCGCCGAGGTCCAGATGTTCTCGACGGGGACGTCGAGGCCCATCCGCTGGAGGCGGGCCTGGAGGTCGCGCGGGGTGTAGATGGAGTTGTTGGTCAGGACCAGGAAGGGCTTGCCCGACTCGCGCAGCCGCTTGATGAAGGCATCCGCGCCCGGGATCGGAATGCCCTCGTGGATGAGGACCCCGTCCATGTCGGTGAGCCAGGATTCGATCGGCTTGCGCTCTGCCACTGGACTGTTCTCCGCTCTCGGTGGCCCGGGATTCCGGCCGGTCCGCTGACCGCTCTATGTGGTCTCTACCACCCTACGCGGACCGGGCCGCGGACGCGTGGGGCGTCCACGACCCGGTCACCTGGGAGAACGGGCGGCCCGGGGGTCAGCCCAGGGTCACGTTGTCGACGGTCCAGTACCAGTTGTTGTTGCCGCTGTAGCGGAAACGGACCTGGACGTCGGTGGCGCCCGCCGGGACCTGGAGGCTGATGGCCTCGGCCTTGGCGACGGCGTCGGCGGTGTAGTTCTTGACGACGGTCGCGGCGCCGCCGTTGTAGGAGACGAGGACCTGGGCGACCTGCCCGGCCTCGTGGCGGTAGTGCGTCTGGAAGGCCAGGGTCTTCGTACTGCCCCCGGTCACCGCCCACTTGGGCGTGACGAGGGTGGAGTCGAAGGTGCCGGTGTGGCTCTTGTCGTCCCACTCGTCGGAGTCGGCGACGGCGAAGACGTCACGCGAGCGGACGTTCAGCTCGCGCCACTGGTCGCGCTGGGACTGGCTCCAGAACTCGTCGGTGGCGAAGGCCCATCCGGCCCATTCGGCGACACCGCCCGTGCCCATCTTGGAGTTGTCGATGCTCCAGCCCGCGGGCGGGGTGTGCGTGAAGCCCTTGGTGGCGGCCGGGATGCCGCTCTCGTCGACCCGGGCCTGGAGGTTCGGGCGCAGGGTGTCGAAGGGGTCGCCGTCCGGGGCGTTCAGCGGTACGCCGTCCAGTCCGGCGGTGGAGACGCCGACCTGCTGGAGCGCGGTGGCCGCGACGTCGACGAGGCGTACGTCGCCGCGGACCGAACCGGCCGCGATGCCGGCGCCCTTGGCGATGACGAAGGTGCCGCGCTCCTGGATGCTCGAGCCGCCGTGGCCGCCCGCGTCGGTGTGCCCGTGGTCGGTGGTGACCAGGATCTTCCAGTTCTCCTGGCCGTAGGTGGGCCGGGCCTGGACGGCGGTGAGGAGCTGGCCGACGAGCTTGTCCACGCGGCCGATGGTGTTCAGGTACTCCTGGCTGGCGGCGCCGGAGCTGTGGCCGGCGTGGTCGATCTCGCCGAAGTAGACGAAGGCGGCGTCCGGGTTCTGGTCGCGCAGTTCGGCCGAGGCCGCGGCGGCGATCTTCGGGTCCTCGCTGCCGTAGCCGTCGCGGTCGCCCTTGAGGGAGAGGCGCTTGTCCACCTTGGGCGAGAAGATCGGGCCGTTCTGGTCGGTGGAGGTGATGGGCTCCCAGTCGGCGGCCGCGTAGGTGTTGAGCGCCGGGTTGGCGTTCTCGACGCGGGTGAGGAAGTCGGGGTACGCGGTGTAGTTCTTGCCGGTGAAGGAGTTGTCCTTCACGCCGTGCTTGTCGGGCCACACGCCCGTGGCGATGGTGGACCAGCCGGGGCCGGAGGAGGTCGCGGCCATCGGGTTCGCGTACAGGGTGCTGCGCGCGGTGAGGCCCTGGGCCATCAGGCCGTTGAGGTTCGGGGCGTCGGCGACCTTGACGCGGTCGAGGACGGTGCCGTCGATCCCGATGACCAGGACCTTGTTGACGGCGGCGGCCGCGGTGGCGGCGGCCGGTGCGGTCGGGGCGGCGGCGGCGATCAGGGCCGCGGCGGTGGCCGCCACGGCGAGGGCGCGTCCGGGCAGGACAGGGGACACGTACTCCTCCAGGGAGTAAGCGAAGGGGAGAACAGCGGCGGGGGGCCGGTCCATTGGACCAGACCCGTTATGCAAACGTCACTCTTGCGGGAGCGGGTGACGGGGAAGTGACCGACCGGCTTCCGGTCAGCTGCCAGTGGCCGACTTCCACGCGTCCACGTACGCGGACAGGTTCTTGTCGATGTCGGCCCAGTCCGGCTCGAAGACCTCGACTCCGGTCATGACCTTGGTCAGTTCGACCGCGTTGGCATCGGTCGGCTTGACGTCGGCGCGGGCCGGGAAGCCGCCGCCGACCTCGCTGACCAGCTTCTGGGCGTCCTCGGTGAGCAGGTAGTCGAGGAGCTTCTTGCCGTTCTCGGTGTGCGGGGCCTTGGCCATCAGGCCCGCCGCGTACGGCAGGGCGAAGGTGGTGGGCCTGCCGCCGTCCTTGGCCGGGAACCAGATGCCCAGGTTCGGCATGGACTTGGACTGGGCGAAGTTCATCTGGACGTCGCCGTTGGCGACGAGGATCTCGCCCTTGTCGGTCTTCGGCGCGAGCTTGCTGGTGGAGGAGGACGGGCCGACGTTGTTGGCCTGGAGCTTCTTCAGGTACTCCAGCGCCGGCTCCTTGCCGCCGAAGTCGTGCATCGCCTTGATGAGCACGGCGGTGCCGTCGCCCGCGACGCCGGGGGTGGAGTACTGGATCTTGCCCTTGAACTTGGCGTCCAGCAGCTGCTCCCAGGTCGTGGGGGCCTCGGGCAGCTCCTTCTTGTTGTGGACGAAGCCGAAGTAGTTGTTGACGACCGAGGTCCACTTGCCGTCGGCGGCCTTGTTCGCACCGTTGACCTGGTCCGAACCCCGGGGCTTGTACGACTGGAGCAGCCCCTTGCCGTCGGCCTGCTGGATGAACGGCGGCAGGGTGACCAGGACGTCGGCCTGCGTGTTGGACTTCTCGCGGACGGCGCGCTGCACCATCTCGCCGGAGCCGCCCTCGACGTACTTCACGGTGATGCCGGTCTTCTTGGTGAAGTCGGCGAAGACCTTGTCGTACCAGCCGTCGCCCTTCTCGCCCTTGAGCCCGTCGGCGCTGTAGACGGTGACGACCTTCTCGCCGCCCCCGGAGTCGGCGGCGGAGGAACCGCCGCAGGCGGTGAGGGTGGCGCCGACGGCGAGGCAGCCGGTCAGGGCGACGAGCGGGCGCAGCAGGCTGTGGGGCATGCGGGACACGCGGGACATGGGGTTCCTTCTGGGTTCTGGAGGGATACCGCTCAGCGGTAGGAGGCTCTGGTGCGGACGCGGCCGACGGCCAGCAGCACCAGCAGGGTGGCGGCCATCAGCACCACGGCGACGGCGGAACCGCCGAAGAGCGAGCCGCGGTCGGTGGCGGTGAAGATCCGGACGGGCAGGGGCACCCAGTCCGGCGGGTAGAGCATCATGGTGGCGCTCAACTCGCCCATGGACAGGGCGAAGCAGAGTCCGGCGGCCGCGGTGAGCGAGGGCAGCAGCAGGGGCAGCCTGACCCGCCACAGCACGTAGGAGGGGCGGGCGCCGAGGCTGGCCGCCGCCTGTTCGTAGGCCGGATCCAGACGGATCATCGCAGCCGAAACCGACTGGTAGGCGAACGCCGTGACAAGGATCGTGTGCGCCAGGACGACGATGCCGCTCGTGCCGTTGAGCAGCACCGGCGGGCGGCTGAAGGCCACGAGCACGGCGAGGCCCACGACGACGGACGGCACGGCGACCGGCAGCACGAACAGGGCGTCCAGCGCCCGCTTCCCGCGCTTGCCCAGCCCGCCGGCGGCCAGCGCCGCCCAGGTGCCGACGGTGAGCGCGAGCAGGCTGGCGACCAGGGCGGTGACCAGGCTGGTGGTGAGGGCCTGGAGCGATTCCCCGCGGACCGCGGCCGCGTAGTTCCCGGTGGTCGGGCCGGAGGGGAAGGCCCCGGACCAGTGGGTGGCGAAGGAGGCCGCCACCACCACGAGCAGGGGCAGGGCGAAGAGCGGCAGGAAGAGGACGGCGAATCCGGCCCAGGCGGCCCAGCGGCCGGACTTGCTATGCACCAGCACGCTTGCTCACCACCCGGTAGAGGCCGTAGAGGCCGACGGAGATCGCGATGTTGACGACGGCGACCACGCAGGCGGCCGGGTAGTCGGATTCGAGGATGGCCTTGCCGTAGATCAGCATCGGCAGCGTGGTGACGCCCTTGGCCCCGGTGAAGAGCACGATCCCGAACTCGTTGAGGCACATGACCAGCACCAGGCTGCCGCCCGCCCCGAGCGCGGGCAGGGCCTCGGGGAGGATCACCCGCCGCACGATCCGGCCGGGCTTCGCGCCGAGCGAGGAGGCCACCTCCAGCTGCGCGGTGTCCAGTTGGGAGAAGGCCGCGAGCAGCGGGCGCATCACGAAGGGCGTGAAGTAGGTGATCTCCGCGAGGAGGACGCCCCAGGGGGTGGTGAGGAAGTGGAAGGGGCCCTCCGCCGCACCGGTGACGTCCGTCCACACGCCGTTGGCCACGCCGACCGTGCCGTACAGGAAGAGCAGCGCGAGGGTGACGAGGAAGGAGGGGAAGGAGAGGAAGACGTCGACGAAGCGGGCGACGGCCTTCGCCCCGGGGAACGGCACGAAGGCGATGACCAGGGCGAGCGCGAAGCCGAGGACCAGGCAGCCGACGGTGGCGCCGACGGCCAGCCAGACGGTGGTGCCGAGGGCCTCGCGGAAGGCGGCGGAGGCGAAGACCTTCCCGTAGGCGTCGAAGGCGCCGCCCCCGCCGTCGGGGGTGAAGGACTGCTGGACGACCAGCCCGAGGGGGTAGAGGAAGACCAGGGCGAGCACGACCACGGGCGGCAGGGCCCACACCCAGCGGGGCGGGGTCCGCGCACCGGCCCCGGCGGGCCGCGTCCGGCGGGCCGCGGCGGGCACCGCGGCCGACGCCGACGCCGACCGCGACGGGGGCGCGGGGGCCGGGGGCGCCGGGGCGGGGGCGGGGGCCTCAGCCATCGGAGACCCCCGCCGAGAGCAGGACCGCGTCGCGGGGTTCGAAGTGCAGGGTGACGTGGTCGCCGAGGGCCGGGGTCTCGCGCAGCTCCGGCAGGTCCGCCTTGATCCGGTGCCCGTCCACGTCGACGTACAGCCGGTGCGTCGAGCCCCGCCACTGCACCTCGGTGATCTTGCCGCTCAGGGCGTTGGGCCCCTCGCCCAGCGCCAGCAGGTGCGGGCGCAGGCACAGGGTGGCGCTCGCACCGGGGGCCGCCCGGCCCGGGTCGAGCTCCAGGCTCCGCCCGGCGAAGAGCGCGCCGCCGTCGGCGACGGTCACCGGGAGGAGGTTGGCGTTGCCGACGAAGGAGGCGGTGAACTCGGTGCGCGGGGTGCGGTACAGCTCCTGCGGGGTGCCGCAGTCCTGCAGCCGCGCCCGGTCCATGACCGCGATCCGGTCGGCGAGGGTGAGCGCCTCGACCTGGTCGTGGGTGACGTACAGGATGGACACGTCGGGCAGTTCGCGGTGCAGCCGGGCCAGCTCGGCGAGCATCCCGGAGCGCAGCTGCGCGTCGAGCGCCGAGAGCGGCTCGTCGAGCAGCAGCACCCCGGGCCGGATCGCCAGCGCGCGGGCGATGGCCACGCGCTGCTGCTGGCCGCCGGACAGCTCGCGCGGGTAGCGCTTGGCGTAGGCCGCCATGCCCGTCATCTCCAGGGCCTCGGTGACCCGCCCCGGGATCTGCGCCTTGGGCGCCTTCTGCGCCTTGAGGCCGAAGGCGACGTTGTCCTCGACCCGCATGTGCGGGAAGAGGGCGTACTGCTGGACGACCATGCCGATCCCGCGCCGGTGCGGCGGGAGCGCCGTGACGTCCCGGTCCCCGATGAACACCCGGCCCGAGCGGGGACGTACGAATCCCGCGACCGCCCGCAGCGCCGTGGTCTTGCCCGAACCGGAGGGGCCGAGCAGCGCCATGACCTCGCCGGGCTCGACGCTCAGGTCGAGGGAGTCCAGGACGGTGGTGCCCGCGTAGGCGACCGAGACCGCGTCGAAGCGGATGCCGCTCACGCGGCGGGCTCCGGGGCGAAGGGGCCGAGCAGGGCGGGGAGTTCGGCGATGGATCCGAGGACGTGGGTGGCGCCGTGCGCGGTGAGGGCCGCGCGGTCGTGCGCCCCGGTCAGCACGCCGGCCACGACCCCGGCACCCGCCCGGCATCCGCTGAGCATGTCGTAGGCCGTGTCGCCGACGACGACCGCCTCGCGCACGTCGGCGACCGCGCCCGTGCGCAGGAAGGCGGCCAGCACCATGTCCGGGTACGGGCGCCCGCGCCCGCCCGCGTCGGCCGGGCACAGGGTGAGGTCCGCGAGGTCCTGCCAGCCGAGGGCGGCGAGGATGGCGTCCTGGGTGACGCGGGCGAAGCCGGTGGTCAGGACGACGGTGCGGCCTTGGCCGCGGAGGGTGTCGATGGTCTCGCGGGCACCGGGGAGCGGGGCCACGAGGCCGCCGTCGACCAGGGCGCCGTAGGCCTCCTCGAAGGCGACGTTGGCGCGCTGGGCGAGCTCCTCCGACCCGAAGAGGTGGCGGAAGACGGAGATCTTCGACTCGCCCATGGTGTCGCGGACGTACTGGAGCTTCTCGGCGTGGTCGGCGGAGCCGGGCTCGACGCCGAGGCGCTCGGCGGCGCGCTCGAAGGCCCGCTCGACGAGGCCGCCGTCGGCGACGCTGGTGCCGGCCATGTCCAGGACGACGAGGCCGTGGCGGGAGGTGGTGGTGGCGGTCGTGGTGTCAGTGGTGGTGGTGTCAGTGGTGGTGGTGTCGTTGGTGGTGGTGTTGTCGGTGGTGGTGTTGTCGGCCATGTCGGTTACCAGCCCAGTTCGTTCGCGGTGGTCTCGGCTATGGCGGGCGAGCAGGTCATGCCCCGGCCGCCGGGTCCGGTCACCAGCCACACGCCGTCCCGCACCTGCTCGCGGTGGACGACCCGGGTGGTGTCGGTGCACTGCGCGTACACGCCCGCCCAGCGGTGCCGGATCTTCGGCAGCGGGCGGCCCAGGAAGGACTCGACGACCCCGGTGAGGTGGTCGTAGGGCTCTTCGAGGGTGTCGAACGCGAAGGGGTGCTCGTACTCGTGGGTGTCGCCGATGGTCAGGCCGCCGTCGCGCCGCTGGACCATCAGCAGCTGCATCTTGTGCGCGGCGGCCACGGGCGCCTGCGCCTGCTCGGCGTTGAGCTCGTCGAGGGCCTCGCTCCGGTACGCCGGGTAGTAGCGGAAGCTGTCGGCGTCGGCGACCGAGGTGGTCAGCGGCTCGCCGAGCGGCTCGGTCTGCATCATCTGGAGCCGGACCCGGCGCACGGGCAGGTCCGGGGCCAACTCCCGGACCAGGCCGGAGAGCCAGGCGCCGGTGGCCAGGACGACGACGTCGCCGCGGTGGACGTCACCGTGGTCGTCGCGGACGGCGCCGGGCCCGGTGACCTCGCGGACCTCGCGGCCGGGGAGGAAGGTGTAGCGGCCGGAGGCCCGCAGCGCCTCGCGCAGGTGGAGCTGCGCGGTGCGCGGCTCCACGGCCGCGTCCCGCTCGCACCACAGGGCCGCCTCGAAGGCGCCGCGCAGGGCCGGGTTGATCGCGCGCGCCTCGGCAGCACCGAGCAGCGCGTACCCGCGGTCGGCGGCGTCCGCGCGGGCCACGGCCGCCTCGGCGACCGCGTGCTCACGGGCGTTGCGCACGGGGGTCAGGGATCCGATGGCGCGGAAGCCCAGGCCGGGGACCCGCTCCCCGATCCGCTCCCAGAGCTCGCGGGCCCGCAGCGCCGTCTCCAGCTCCGCACCGCCGGCCCGCCCGCTGACCCAGATCTGGCCGAAATTGCGCAGTGAGGCACCGCGCGCCTCGGCCTCGCGCTCGATCTGGACGACCTCGTGGCCGCGTTCGACTGCTTGCCAGGCGTGCATGGTGCCGACCACGCCGCCTCCGATGACTATGACTCTCACCCGGCCCACGGTGTCCGGGACCCATGGACCGGGAGGAGCCATCAGGCGACGGGTCGGTGAACAGCCCTCGACGCTTGGACCAGACCCGTTACCGTTCCGTGATTCATGAGCGCCCTTTTTGGTCCGGTTCGGTGTGGTTCGCCCTCGACTATTCGGGGCGCAGGTGCGTCGTGAAGCTGAACCGGTCGCCACGGTAGAGCGAACGCACCCGCTCCAGGGGCCGCCCGTCCTGATCGCGCGAGAAGCGGTGGATCAGCAGCATCGGCAGCGCGGGGGGCGTCCCGATGAGCAGCGCCTCGCGCGGGGTGGCCAGGACCGTCTCCAACTTCTCGTCGGCGTCGCCGAAGGCGATGCCGAGCCGGTCCCGGAGATATCCGTAGAAGGAGGAATCCGGCTGGAATTCGCCGTCCAGTCGGGGCGCGCGGGCCACCCGGACGTACGTGCTCTCCAGCCCCACGCGCTCGTCGTCGGCCAGCAGCACCCGCTCCAGGTGCCAGACGGGCTCGCCGGGCTCGGCGCCGATGCCGGGGGCGAGGTCGGGCGGGCAGGGGAACTGCTCCAGACCGATGAGGTTGCGGCCGGGGCGGCGCCCCTGGCGGCGGACCCCCTCGGTGTAACTGGCCAGGGACAGCGGCTGCTCCAGCTTCGGCCCGGCGACGACCGTGCCGCGCCCGGACCGGCGCAGCCTGCCTTCGAGGAGCAGCTCGCGCAGGGCCTGGCGGACGGTCTCGCGGGACACCTCGTAGCGCTCGGCGAGGTCCCGCTCGGTGGGCAGCGTCCCGCCCTCGCCGAGCTCCTCGACGAGCTCGGCGAGGCGGGCCTTGACGGCGTAGTACTTGGGGATGCGCCCGTGCTCGGGAATGCCGGATCGGACCGGCGAGCCGGGGCGGTGCTTGGTCGGTTCCACTCTGGGACTGTACGGGGCGGGGCGCGGGGCCTACGGCCCGGTGGTCGTCTCCCGGCGCAGGCGCCGGGCGGCCAGCAGGAGCCCCCCGCCCGCCGCGAGGGCGCCGAGGGCGCCGCGTGCGGCCAGGCCCTGGGCGCGGGCCGCGATGTCAGGGGTGCCGGTCTCGGCGAGGGCGTCGGCCCCGGACCACGTCCCGGACTCCGCCTCGGCCCCGGCCTCCGCCGGGACCGGCTCCTGCGGGCCCTCGACCGAGAACCGGTAGCCGCCGGTGTCCCCGACCCAGTCGCCGTCGTCGCCCTTGCGCTGGACCAGGGCCGCGTCGGCGACCACCTCGCCGAGGGGTGCCGTGGCGGCGAAGGCCAGCTGCACCTTGACGGTGGCCGAGCCGCCGGCGCCGACGGTGAAGCCGGGGAAGGCCTCCCCGCCGTCGAACACGGCGATGACCTCGTCCCGGTCGGTGCTCTCCAGGCTGACGGGGAAGGTGGCGCCCCGCGCCTCGAACTCCATCCGCAGGTGGGCGGGGCGCAGGGTGCGCGCCTTGTCGGTGAAGACGACCACGGGGTGGATGGCGGTGCATTCGGTGGCGGTGGTGTTGGTCAGGTCCAGGTACCAGGTCTGCGGTCCGGCGCCGGTGCGGTAGACGCTCGGTCCGCCGCGGATCCGGGCCCCGATGGGGAAGGCCGCGTTCTTGCCGTCCCCGCAGCTGGCCTTGGCGCGCGAGGGCAGCGCGGGTGCGGGGCGGGCGCCACCGCCGCCGGGGGGCGCGGGCGCGGCGACGGCCGGAAGGGCGACCGGTCCCGATACGACGACGAGGACCGCGGAGAGGGCAAGGGCTTTGCGCAGTCGCATGGTGGGCCTTCGCTGGCTCGCCGGACGATGATCTGACGAAGCGACAATCACCCCGCCTTGGCCGCACCCTGCCACGCCCCTCCCGCCCCCCGCCGTCGCCGCGCCCCGGTCGGACCGGTTTACGCCCGATCGGCGCAAGGGGTCAAGCACCGCCGAAGAGGGGGGCCAGGACCAGCTCCGCCGCGCCCTCGGCCACTCCGCCCGGGGCCCGCTCCACCCGCACGGGTCCGCCGCCGAGGGCGCGGGCCGCCAGTACCGTACGGACCCCCTCGACGAACACCTCCGGCGCGGCCGCCACCACGCGCCCGCCCAGCAGCACCCGCTCCACGTCCAGCAGCGCCACCAGGTTCGCCGCCGCCTCCCCCAGCACCCGCGCGGCCCGGTCGAGGTCGCCCCGCGCCACCGCCTCCAGGCACAGCACCTCGGCGCAGCCGCGCGCCCCGCACCTGCACGGCGGCCCGTCCAGCAGCAGCACCTGGTGCCCGAACTCCCCCGCGCCCGAGCGGCTCCCCCGGTACACCTCGCCCCCGAGGCGCAGCCCCGCGCCCAGTCCGGTGCCCACGTGCAGGTACACCGAGCTGCCGGAGCCCGGCCCGGTACCGGTTCCGGCCGCGCCCGCGTTGGTGTCCTTGTCCAGCACCACCGGCAGCCCGAGGCGCTCGGCCAGCGCCGCCCGCAGCGGATAGCCCTCCCAGCCCGGGAACCCGGTCACCCGACCCAGCACCCCGGTCCGGTGGTCCAACGGCCCGGGCGCGGCCACGCCCACGCCCAACGGCGCGCTCGCACCCGACGAACCGGCCGCGGCCGACGACCCGGCCGGGCCCGACGGCCCGCCCGGGCCCGACGGCCCGTCCGTCGCCGATCCGCCGGGGCAGGCCCGTACGACCGCCTCCGCCACGGCCGCGACCACCGCGTCGGGGTCGGCCCCGAAATCCAGGGGCCGGCGGGACTCGGCCACCACCCGCCCCAGCAGGTCCACGCGCACCACGCGCAGCTCGTCGCGGTCCAGGTGGGCGCCCACGGCGCAGCGGGCCTCGGGCACCAGGCGCAGCAGGGTGCGCGGCTTGCCCCCGGTGGACGCGCCGCGGCCCGCCTCCGCGACCAGGCCCTCCGCCGCCAGCCGGGCCGTGATCTTGCTGACGGCCTGCGGGGTCAGTCCCGTACGGGCGGCCAGCTCGCCGCGGCCCGACCCGGCCTCGCCGCGCAGTCCCGCCGCGCGCAGCAGGCCCAGGACCAGCGCGGCGTTGTGCCCGCGCAGCCCGGCCAGATTCGCTCCGCCGACCGCGTCGTCCCCACCACCACCGTTGCCTCTGATCACCCGCCCATTGTCCACCCTCCTTGCACTTTGGCAACAGTGTTGCCAAAGTGGACTCCATGGCTACCACCTCCCCCACCTCCCCCTCCGGCCCCGCCACCCCCACCGGCGCCCCGCTCCGCGTCGGCCTGATCGGCTACGGACTCGCCGGCTCCGTCTTCCACGCCCCGCTCGTGGCGGCGACCGAGGGGCTCGTCCTCGACACGGTCGTCACCTCCGACCCCGAACGCGCGGCCCAGGTGCACGCGCGGTTCCCGGACGCACACGTCGTACCGTCGCCCGACGCGCTGTGGGAGCGGGCCCCGGAGCTGGACCTCGTGGTGATCGCCTCCCCCAACAAGACCCACGTCCCGCTCGCCACCACCGCCCTGGAGGCGGGCCTGGCCGTGGTGGTCGACAAGCCGCTCGCCGCCACCGCCGCGGAGGCCCGTGAACTCGCCGCGCTGGCCGACCGGACCGGTACCTTCCTGTCCGTCTTCCAGAACCGCCGCTGGGACAACGACTTCCTCACCGTGCGCCGCCTGATCGAGGAGGGCGAGCTCGGCGAGGTCCAGCGCTTCGAGTCCCGCTTCGAGCGCTGGCGCCCCCAGCTCAAGGGCGGCTGGCGCGAGTCCGGCGCCCCGGAGGAGATCGGCGGGCTGCTGTACGACCTGGGCAGCCACGTGGTGGACCAGGCCCTGGTGCTGTTCGGCCCGGCCGTCCGCGTCTACGCGGAGGCGGACGTGCGCAGGCCCGGAGCCCGGGCGGACGACGACACCTTCATCGCGCTGACCCACGCGAACGGCGTCCGCTCGCACCTCTACGTCAGCGCGACCACCGCCCAGCTCGGCCCGCGCATGCGGGTGCTCGGTTCCGCCGCGGGCTACGTCAAGTACGGCCTGGACCCGCAGGAGGGCGCCCTGCGCGAGGGCAGGCGCCCGGGCGTGGACCTGCCGTGGGGCGAGGAGCCCGAGCACTGCCGGGGCCGGATCGGCTCCGGCGAGTCCCCGCTGACGGGTGGCGGGCGGCCCGTACCGACGGAGCCGGGCGACTACCCGGCCTACTACGCGGCGGTGGCCGCCGCACTGCGCGACGGCGGCCCGGCTCCGGTCACCGCGCACGAGGCCGCGGACTGCCTGGAGGTCCTGGAGGCGGCCCGGCGCTCCTCCGAGGAGGGGTGTGCGGTGAACCTCTCGCCGCGTGCGGCGACTTCCGCCTGAAAATCGATCAACCGATCGATGAGGGCGCCTTAAGCTGTGAGAATCCTATGATCATCACAGTTGCGAAGAGTGGGTACCGCCCGTGAAGTTGTCCCGGATCGCCACGGCCGTCACCGTGGCCGCGATGGCTCCCGCCGTCCTGATCGCCTCGCCGGCCTTCGCCGCCGACACCTCGACGGCGGCGGGGGCGACCTCCGCCTCCGCCGCCTCGACGGTGTCGACGCCCGCGGACACCAAGCCCGCTGACGGCAAGCCGGTCGACCCGAAGCCGGTCGACGGCAAGCCCGCCGACGGCAAGGACCAGGCCGCGGCCGACCGCGCCGCGATCGAGAAGATCCTGGCCGACCCGAAGAGCGGGCCCGGCGTGCGCGGGGCCGCGGCCAAGGCCCTCAAGGGCACGGACGCGGACATGCGGCGATTCCTGACGGTCGAGCTGGCCGAGCAGCAGCTCGACGACGACCGGGTGCGGGTCTCGCAGCTCATCCACTCCGGCGGCAAGGCCGTGCAGCGCGAGGGCAAGAAGGCCCTGCAGGTCGACACCCAGGCGGCGCTGACCGCGTTCCTGGAGACCGGGCAGCACGCGGCCCGGCTGGAGGACGACCGCGTCGAGCTGCTGAAGGCTCTCCAGGGCGCCGGTCCGGGCCTGACCGAAGGCATCCAGAAGATCCTTTCGAACGGCACCGCGGCCCAGGTCCGCGAGTTCGTCACGACCACGCAGCACCAGCTGCGCGACGACGACAACGCCGTCCTGATCTCGGCCATCCTCGGCAAGAACCCGGGTCCCGAGCTGAAGAAGGCCGCGCAGGCCGCCCTCAAGGGCAGCGCGAAGGACCGTGCCGAATTCCTGAAGACCGGGCAGTTCACCGCCCGCGAGAAGGACAAGCAGGACGGGAACGGCAAGCCGGCGGACGGCAAGGACCCGGTCGGCGGCAAGGACAAGCCCAAGGACGAGGCCGGCAAGGTCGTCGTCACCCCGAACAACGGGTCCGGCGGCAACACCGCGGCCCCGGCCGGCGGCAAGGGCCCGCTGGCGTCCACCGGAAGCGGCGCCGAGACCCCGTGGATCGTCGGCGGCAGCGCCCTCGCCCTGGCGGCGGGCGCGGGCCTGGTGCTGACGGCGCGTCGGCGCGGCGCGTCGACCCGCGGCTGACGCTCCGCTCCGCGTTCCCGGTACGCGTCACCGGTATTTCCCGGTACGAGAGGGGGCGGGCCCGCCGACCACGGCGGTCCCGCCCCCTCCCGCGCGTCCGGCGCCTCAGGCGCTCTTGAACTCCTGGCGCTGGCGGCCGAGCTTCTCGATCTCCAGCTCCACGACGTCACCGGCCCGCAGGAACGGCTTCGGCTCCGGCTGTCCCATGGCCACCCCGGCCGGGGTGCCGGTGACGATGACGTCGCCCGGGTGGAGGGTCATGAACTGGCTCAGGTACCGCACGACCTCGCCGACCGGGAAGATCTGGTCGGAGGTGTTGCCGTCCTGCTTGAGCTCGCCGTTGACCCACAGCTTCACGTCCAGGACCTGCGGGTCCGGGATCTCGTCGGCGGTGACCAACCAGGGGCCGAGCGGGGTGAAGGTCTCGCAGTTCTTGCCCTTGTCCCAGGTGCCGCCGCGCTCGATCTGGAACTCGCGCTCCGACACGTCGTTCACGAGCAGGTAGCCGCCGACGTGCGCGAGGCCCTCCGCGGCCGAGCCGAGGTAGCGGGCCGTGCTGCCGATGACGACGCCCAGCTCCGCTTCCCAGTCGGTCTTCACGCTGCCGCGCGGGATCAGCACGGTGTCGTCGGGGCCGACGACGGTGTCCGGGGCCTTGAGGAAGAGGATCGGCTCCGCGGGGGTCTCGGCGCCGACCTCCGCCGCGTGCCCGTGGTAGTTCAGCCCGATGCCCACGATCTTGCCGATCCGGCCGACGGGCGCGCCGACGCGCAGTCCCTCGGCGCCCAGCACCGGAAGGTCGCCGGACTCCGCTTCCCGGACGCGGGACAGTACGGAGTCGTCGGCGAGCAGCGCCCCGTCCACGTCCGTGATCAGGCCGGACAGGTCCCGCAGGGTCCCGTCCTGGTCGAGCAGCGCGGGGCGCTCAGCACCCACCGGTCCGACGCGCAGCAGCTTCATGGGCATTCTCCCGTGGTCGTGGGTGGTCGGCCCGTGGGCGCGCCCCGGGCCGGCCGATGGGTTGCGGCCATCGGAGGATTGGTCGATCCTCCAAGATGTCCGCCCAATCCGCAAGACCCTGTTCACAGACTGGAACGCGCGGCTCCGAGCGCGATGCGCCCCGCGCGGTCCTTGCGGTGCTGGAGCCAGACCCGCTCCGCCACCGTCCACGCGGTCGTGGCCACCAGGTACAGGCCCGCGGCCAGCGGCACCACGGCCGCGGTGACCAGCGTGCCGAAGGAGAGCAGCGGCAGCACGCCGGACATCTTGCGCATCAGCTCGCGCTGCTCCGCGGGCAGCGTGTCGGGCAGCTCGGGGCCGTTGCCCGAGCGGGCGGCCCGCCGCCCCCGTACGGCGCTCCACGCGGCGACGGCCGCGATGGCGGCGAACAGGCCCAGGAACACCAGCCCCGGACCGCCGAAGAGGCCGCCGTCCCCCAGCGCGTCGGCCCAGCGGGCCCCGAGCGGGGCGGCGAAGAGCCGCTCGCCCAGCAGCCCGCTGTCCACGGACGTGAACGCCCGGTACATGAAGAAGAACACCGGCAGCTGCACGAGCACGGGCAGGCAACCGGCCCGCGGGGTCGCGCCCCGGAAGGCGGCCCGGCTCAGCGGGTGCAGGGCGAGCCGCACCAGCACGGTGAACAGCACGATCGCGGCAGCGGTCGCGGCCGGGGCCGCCACCGGCTCCAGCAGCTGGGCGAGGGCGGCGACGGGCTGCGCGACGCCCTGGGTGAGGGCATGGGTGATCGGGGTGAGAACGGACACGGGGTCCCTCCGGAAGGTCTCGTCGGACGTCGAAAGATGCGTGGTGCGTGGTGCATTTCGGCGTGACGAGCCGTGCGGGGGCGCCGCGGGGGTCGCGATGGACCCGGGGAACGCCCCTACGCGGCCGTCAGGACGGACCGCCCGGGCGCCCTGGGCCGCGAGCGGCCGGAGGCGTCGGGATCGCGCTGCGGCAGGAAGGCCGTGCGCTGTTCGCGATCGCGGATCGCGGTGCGTATGCGGGTGCGGGGTACGGGTGGGGTGCACCGGGCGAGCAGCGCCGCGCACCCCGTCACCGCGGCGCCGACGGCGGCCGTGGCCGCGAGGGCGACGGCGGCGCCCAGCCCGCCCTCCCCGAAGGAGGGTCCCAGGAGCAGCGTGAGGAGACCGGTGAGCAGGACGACGCCCAACAACCCACGGACACGCGCCATACGACCCACCCCCCTGCCACTCGCTCCGATGTCCTGACCCACTGCTCGACCAGCCTAACCTCCCCCGCCGACAATCGGATCGGCGGCCAACACCTCAGCGTCCGGCCGCCCGTCCCGCTCCCCCGGCCCGAACCGCGCCACCGCCAGGGCGACCGCCAGGTTCAGCGCGAGCGCGACCATCCCCGCGTTCACCCCCCACACCGGGTCGTGGCCCGTGAACACGAGCAGGCAGACGGCCACGACCCCCACCACCAGCCCGCTCACCGCCGCGGTCAGGGTCAGTCGCCGCCACACCAGCCCCAGCAGCAGCATCGGCACCAACTGCGCCATCCCCTCGTAGGAGATGAGCGAGAGCCGCACCAGGGTGTTCGGCGCGGTGTACGTCATCACCAGGGCCAGCGTCCCGGCGACCACCACGACCACCTGCGAGGCCGGCTTCTGCCGCTCCGGCGCGCTCCAACGGGGCACCAGGGAGAGCACGCTGCGCCCCCACATCGTCCCGATCACCAGCATGAACACCGCCATCGGCACGATCGACGACAGCGCCGCCGCGACCCCGATCACCCCCACCGCCCACGCGGGCAACGAGTCGACGACCAGCTCGAACAGCGCGAGGTTGGAGCCCGCGCCGGTCAGCCCCGGCACGACGAACAGCGCGGCCATCCCCAGCAGCATCGGAACGAAGAGCAGCACGTTGTAGGCGGGCAACAGGATCGCGTTGCGCCGGAGCGCGTCCGCGTCGCGCGCCCCCAGGTAGCCCGCCACGGTCGTCGGGAAGATCACCACGGTCAGCGCGTTGAGCACGGAGGTGGACACGAACCACCCCGTCCCGAGCCCGCTCCCGCCGCCCCCGTGCCCGGGGAGGGTCAGCCACTCGGGCCGCTCCGCGACCAGCCGGTCGAACAGCTCCCCGTACCCGCCGAAGTAGTGCACCGGCACGTACACCGCGAGGAAGCCCAGCGTCGCGATCACCAGCACGTCCTTGAGCACGGACACCCACGCGCTCCCGCGCAGCCCGCTGACCACCACGAAGCCGGTGGTGACGGCGAACGCCACGAAGTAGGCCCACTCCAGCGGGACCGCCCCGTAGGTCACCGTGGAGACCACCACCCCCATCCCGGTGATCTGGAGCTGGATGTAGGGCAGCAGGAACACCGTCGCCAGCACCGCCACCACCGCGCCGAGCCACGGGCGGCCGTACCGGTGCGCGACCATGTCCGAGATCCCGACCAGGCCGTGCCGGCGCGCGTAGTCCCACAGCAGGGGCCCGACGACGTAGCCGACCGCGTACCCGCACGACATGTAGGCGACGACGTACATCACGGGCGCGCCGTAGTTGTAGCCCCAGCCCGCCGCGCCCAGGTAGCTGAAGCTGGTGTAGCCCTCGCCCGCCATCAGCACCCAGATGAAGACGGTGCCCAGCGACCGGCCGCCCACCGACCACTCGGCGAGCCCGCCGCCCCCGCCGCCCGCTCCCCCGCGGCCGCGCACCGCGTACAGGCCGAGCGCGACGGTCCCCACCATGAACACGGCGAAGACGGAGGTGGCCACCGCGGCCGCGCTCACCGGTGGTCACCCCGCCAGGCCAGCCAGACGGCGAGCGGGGTGACCAGCGTCGCCCCCACGCACCACACGAGCAGGAAGGGCACCCGCCCGAAGAGGAGCGGCTCCACCCGGTTGACCAGGGGGAGCACCCCGAGGAAGAGCACGAAGGGCGCGGCGAGCCACACCAGCTGAGGACGTTTCACTCGTTTCGGACGCACCGCCCCACGGTAGGCGCACCGCCCCGCGCCGACGGCCCCGCCGCCGCGGTCAGCCCTTCAACTTCCCCCACACCACGAGCCGGTACTTGGAGGTGTACTCGGGCGTGCAGGTCGTCAGGGTGATGTACGCCCCCGGCTCGGCGTACCCGTAGTCGGGCTTCACCACGCTGCGCGGCACCGGTGCGATCACCCCCGAGTCCCGCTCGGTCGTCTCCGGGAGCACCTTGTCCACCACGTACGTGTACCGCCTGCCCTGGGTCTCGACCTGGATCTCGTCCCCGGCCAGCAGCCGGTTGACGTACCGGAAGGGCTCCCCGTGCGTGTTGCGGTGCCCCGCGAGCGCGAAGTTCCCCCGCGCCCCGGGCTGCGCGGTCTGCGGGTAGTGGCCGACGTACCCCTTGTCGAGCACCGCGGCCTTGGACACCCCCTGCGCGACGGGCACGACCAGCCCCAGCCGCGGGATCCGCAGCACGGCGTACGCCTGCGAGGCGGCCGGAGCCGTCGCGGAACCGGTCCGCCCCGGCTGCCCCGCGGCGGGCGGGCGCGCGGGGCGGGCGGTGGGCGCGCCGGACCCGGCGCCGGAGTCCGCGCCCGTACCGGGATCCGCGTCCGCCCCGGCGGGATCGCCCTCGCCCCCGCCGTCCGGAGAACCGGAGCCGGAACCTGGGCCTGGGCCTGGGCCTGGGTCTGAGTCTGAGTCTGAGTCTGAGGCGATCGGACCGGACCCGTCCCAGGACCGCTCCAGGGCCCGCACCTGGTCCCGCGCCGCCGCCACGGCCTCCCGGTTCGTCCACCACACCTGGTGCACCACCAGCAACAACACCACCAGGCCCACCGTCGTGGTCAGTTCGGCACAGGTCCACAGCACCCGCGCGATCCCCACGCGCCGTGCCCGCCGACCGCTCCCCTGCACCACCACAGGTATGTGATCCCGCACGGGCCGCACCTTAAGACCTACCCCGCCAACTGACCAGCGGCAGTACGGTGTGAACCATGCGCCCCGACACGCCTGCCGAGCACATCGCCGAAGCCGAGCGCCTCATCCGCACGGCGAACCGCTACCCCGAGGACCAGGAGCCGCTGCTCCTGCAAGCCGCGGCCCACCTCGAACTGGCCGACGTACGCGAACGGGCGAGCGCGCTCTACGACCAACTACTGTCCGGCACACCGGCCAACACCCACCTGATCAAGGCCCTCCAGGCCGCGAACCTGTGGGAGTACGGGCACGAGGCCGAGGCCCGCGCCCTGATCTCCGGCATCCGCGCGGCCGCCCCGGACGACCCGGCGCCCTGGGAGGTCATCGCCGAGACCCTGGAGGCCCACGACGAACTCGACGCCTCCCACGACTGCTTCACCCAGGCCGCCCAGCTGCTCATCACCGACGAAGAACCGCTCACCGCCTCCACCACCGCCCTCCTCACCGGCCGCCACCGCGTCCGCCGGCTGCTGGGGCTCGCCCACGACGACTGGGACATGGTCGCCGACACCCGCCACACCGGCCCGATCCCGCTCGACGAACTCCACGACCCCAAGCGCATCTGGGCCCTGGGCTCCGACGACCCGACCGAGCTGCGCGCCGAGATCGCCCGGCTGCGCGCCGAGCTCGGCGACCGCCGCGCCGCGCTCTCCCGGCCCTTCCCGGTGGCCCTGCTGCACTGGCCCCTGCAGGAGCTGTCCGAACTCCTCGCCTCGTACCCGACCCTGGCCAGCGAGTACCCCTCGCACGCCGCGCACCTGACGGACATCGAGACCTCGCTGCGCGCCCTGGCCGCCTCGGGCACCACGAACCTCGGCATCGTCACGGCGAGCGTCCCCTCCTTCGAGGCCTTCGCCGCCTCCGAGAAGACCTCCCCGGCCTCCCCCAGCCTCCTGGCCGAGTACGCCACCACCCTCGCCGCCCGCGGCAAGGCCACCCCCTGGCCCCCCTCCCCCACCACCCCCTGCTGGTGCGCCTCGACCAAGCCGTACGCCACCTGCCACGGCGGCCCGCTCGCCTGATCCCGCAGACGGTCCCGGCGCGGCCGGGGCCGTCCACCGGTTCCTGTCCGCGCCGCGGTGAGGCGGGGGCGGGGGCGGGGGCGGTCAGCCGAGCGGTAGTCGTAGTTGTTCGTGGCCGCGGGCCGTGGCCGTGGGTGGGTGGGGGCGGTGGGCGGCGAGGGCGAGGAGGGTGCGCAGGGCGGCGACCACCTCGGCGGGGGTGTCGCGGACCATCGACGGGGTGGCGCTGACCACGAGGACGCCGTGCGCCTCCAGGCGGAGCCGGCGGCGCAGGGTCGCGTGCCAGGAGTCCCGGGCGTAGTGGTACTCCGCCGAGTCGATCTCCAGGGCCACGCCCTCGTCCGGCCAGTACGCGTCCGGGCTCGCCAGGAAGGCCCCGTCCGGGGTGTACAGCCGGGCGTTCCACAGCGGGGCCGGTAGGTCCGTGGCCGCCAGGGCGTCGCGGGCCCGGGCCTCGGCGATGGAGCGGACCCCGGCCACCAGCTCGGCGGCCGCGCCCCGCACCGCGGGCCGGGTCAGGGCGCGCGCGGCGCGCAGTTCGCCGTGCAGGTCCCGCGGGTGGCACCAGCCGGCCTGGACCACGTTCGCCAGGACCGCGCGGACCAGGTCGGGGTCCTCGGCCCGGGCCGCGAAGTCGGCGGCGGCGCGCAGCGGGCGGGCGCTCGGGATCCCGGACACCGTGATCGTGGCCGGCCAGCGCGCGGTGGTCAGCGGCCGGACCCCGGGGGCGGGCGCGACCGTGCGCGGGGCCCGGACCAGGACGTCCAGCGGGGTCGGCGGGGCGCCGCGTACGCCGATCAGCGCCAGGGCGGCGCCGCCGGTGAGCGCCGCCGCACCCCCGCCGAGGGGGTCGGCGGCGGGCCCCGCCGCGTACAGGACGGCGGAGAGGGCGCGTTGGCGCTCGTCCGGCGGCCCGGTCTGCAGGAGGTAGACGCGGGGCAGCAGCCGCTGCCAGGGTCCGCCGGGGCGGGTGCGGCCGGCGACCGTGGCGGACGGCACCCGGGCGGCCCTGAGCTGGTGGGCGGTGACGAGGTTCAGCTGGCGGCGCGCGAGCGGGGCGACGTCCTGGGCGGTGGCGCGAACGCGGTGCGTGATCATGCCCCGGGTATGCCCGTCGGGGCCGCGGGCAAGCCGGGCCTCAGGCCGCCGCCGAGGCCGTCCCCGCTTCCGGGTGGTCGGGGGAGAGGAAGACGATCACCGCGTTCTCCGTGCCGGGCAGCGGGGTGACCTCGTGCCAGCCGAGGCGGCGGTAGGTCGCGACGGTGTCGGTGGCGGCGCGGGCGGTGAGCAGCCAGGCGCGCCCTTCCGGGGCGTCGGCGGTGATCTCCGCGAGCAGGGCCCGGCCGGTGCCCTGGCCGCGGGCGTGGCGGCGGACGGCGAGTTCGTCCACCTCGAGGGCGTCGACCAGCAACCGGCGCACGCGGGCACGGCCGAGCTGGGCGCTGACCTGGGCGTAGCCGCGGTCGGCGGGGAAGGGGGCGCGGGTCAGCCAGGCGGTGGCGAAGCCGTCGATGCCGTCCGCGGTCTGGGCGAAGGCGGTACGGAAGCCCCGGCGACGGGTGTCGGAGTGGAGGCGGGACGCGAACTGGCGAATGGTTTCTTCACCTTCGTTCCACGGCGGGCCCGAGAAGACGTCGGCGTAGGTGTCGACCAGTTCGTCCGTCAGGTCGAGGACGGCCGGTCCGTAGCAGATCACGGTTGTCCGCTCCTGGGGTGGGTTGGGGGGTTTCTCTCCTGCGGAGAGCGAATCTACGCCCCTGCGGTTGCCTGGTGTGGCGCATGCCTCGATCGGGAGGTTCCCGGCAGATCCACCGTGCTGCCGTGTCAGGGGCCGGTGTTGGGGCGTTGTCAGGGTGGCGCGGCCGCCCGGTGACCGTGGCCTGCGGTCGCTCGAGGGGTGTCGGTGGACGGATTCCTGCGTGGACTCGGCGCGTGTGCGCTGGCGTTCTTCCTGGTGCTGGGCGTGGTCGCCATGCTGCCGCCCGGCGTGCCGCACGGCGTCGTGGGCGGTGCCGTGCTGCTGCTCGGCGCCGTGGGTGCGCGTCGCTTCGCGCGGCGGTCGCGTTAGGGGGCGTCCGACGGAGCTCCGTCGGACATCCCCTAGCCTCGTCGGAAGGATCGTTCGAAGCGTAGGACGTCCGTACGGCGGAGGGAATGGACATGGCACAGGTACCGACCTCGGTGGTGGCCGCGGCAGGGCTGGTCGGCGGCTACGCCGTCGCGCGGTGGACGCGCAAGCGGCCCCTGGGCGGGGTCGTGCTCGGCGCGGCCGGAATCGCCGCCGGCCGCGAATGGCACCGGCGCGCGGGCGCCCCGGCCGCGGTCGGGCTCGGCGCGCTGTACGTCGCCGGCTTCGCCGGATCGCACCCGCTGGCCAAGAAGATCGGGGCCTGGCCCGCGGTCTTCGGCGCGGCCGGTGTCGTGGCCGCCGCCTCCTGGGCCGTGGCCGACCGGGGCTGACCCCTCGCCGGGGCCGCCGGGGCCACGCACCACCGGCCCGGCGGCCCCGGCCGGCACCCCCCCCCAGCCCCCCTGAGCCCGCCTACGCCCCCAGCGCCCGGCTGACCGTGTAGATCAGCAGGCCCGCCAGGGCGCCCACCACCGTGCCGTTGATACGGATGAACTGCAGGTCGCGGCCGATGTGGGCCTCGATCTTGCGCGAGGTGTGCTCCGCGTCCCAGCCCGCCACCGTGTCCGTGATCAGCGAGGTGATCTCCGCCCGGTAGGTCGTCACGACGTAGACCACCGCGCCCTCGATCCACCCCTCCACCTTCGCCTGCAGGCGGCCGTCCGTGGCCAGCCGCGAGCCGAGCGAGATCAAGGACGCCCGCACGCGCAGGCGCAGTTCGCTCTGCTCGTCCTGCGCCGCCGACAGGATCATCGTGCGCACCGCCGACCAGGCCGACGCGATGATGTCCTGGACCTCGCCGCGCGCCAGGACCTCGGACTTGAGCCGCTCCACCCGGGCGCGGGTGTCCGTGTCCGACTGGAGGTCGGCCGCGAAGTCGCTCAGGAACCGGTCCACCGCGCCGCGCGCCGGGTGCTCCGGCATGTCGCGCATCTCCGTGACGAACCGGAGCAGTTCCTTGTAGACCCGATCGCCGATCTTCCGGTCCACGAACCGCGGGGTCCAGCCCGGCGCCCCGCCCTGGACCGCGTCCATCACCGACTCGCCGTGCGTGACCAGCCAGTCGTGCGCCTTGACGCACACCAGGTCCACGGCCCGCCGGTGCCCGCCGTCCGCGACGATCCGCTCCAGGGTCTTGCCGAGGCCCGGCGCGATCTCGGCGTTCTCCGCCCGCCGCGTGATGGCCTCCCCGACGACCGCCTGCACGTCGGAGTCGCGCAGCACCGTCAGCGCGCCGCGCAGCGCGGTCGCCAGCTCGTCGGTGACCCGGTCGGCGTGCGCGGGCTCGGCCAGCCAGGCACCGACCCGGCCGCCGATGCCGAGCGCCCGCAACCGCGTACGGACGACGTCGGAGGAGAGGAAGTTCTCGCCGACGAACTCCCCGAGGGAGACGCCGAGCTGGTCCTTCTTCGTGGGGATGATCGCGGTGTGCGGAATCGGCAGGCCGAGCGGCCGCCGGAAGAGCGCGGTGACCGCGAACCAGTCCGCGAGCGCGCCCACCATGCCGGCCTCGGCCGCGGCCGCGACGTAGCCCGCCCAGCCGCCGTCACCGCCCCCGCCGCCCGCGTGCTGGGCCCACTTGGCCAGGACGTAGACCAGCGCGACCAGGAGCAGCAGACCGGTCGCCGTCGTCTTCATCCGGCGGACGCCGCGCTGCCGCTCCTCGTCCGCCGCGTTGAAGACGAACTGACCGGATGCCGCTGCGGGCGGCCGGGGCGCCGTCGGCGGCGCTCCGGTGCTCGTCCCTGTGTCGTTCACGGGTTCCTGCCTTCCCCCGGGGGCGCCGGTTTGTCTGCATAGCATCCGACTCCCGGGGCGGCCGCGGAGTTCCCGCCGCCACCCGGCGTGTCCCCGCGCTCACGGGCCGCGGTCCGCGCGGACCCCGTGCCCCCGCGCGCCCCCGCTACAGCTCCTTGCGCTTCGAGCGGCGCAGCCCCGGGACCTTGCGGGCCTTCTGCTTCACGTCCACCCCGCCCCAGAAGGCCAATCCGTTCACGATCACCCGCGGGGCGCCCGGGTCCGGCGCGACGTCCATCTCCCGGTGGTCGAAGGCACCCATCACCCCGATGCCGTTCACCTCGACCTGCACGCCCGGCGGTACGACGATCTCGATCCCGCCCATGATCGCGACACAGGTGATCACCACCTCGCGCTCCTCGAAACGGGCCTCGCGCAGATCGATCTCGCCCCCGCCCCAGAACGCCACCGCCGAGAAGCGCGGGGGCACCGTCCACGCGCCCTTGCGCTGGAAGGCGGACATGATCGCCACGCCCCAGGACGACGTGCCCCGCCCCCCGATCCGCGCGGGCCAGGACTCCTGCGCCGGGGCGCCCGACCGCGGCGCGGGCGCCTTGCTGAAGGACACCGGCCCGCCGGAGACCTGCCCCGGCGCCGGAAGATCGCTGGTCAGGGGCTCCAGCTCGCCGTACGTGCGCGACGCGTACGTCGCTTCCAGCCGCTCCTCGAACTCGTCCATGCCGAGCCGACCCTCGGCGACGGCGTCGCGCAGGCGCTCCACCACCCGCTCCCGGTCGGCATCGGACGCCCGCAGCTCCGGCAACGGCTTCTCCGGCCGCTCGTCACTCATACGGCACAGCCTATGCAGACGCCCGCCCGAACCGTAGGGGGGCGAGCGGCCCGGCCCGGCCCGGTCCGCTACTCCCGCCCCGCGTACATCCGCGCGATCACGTCCTCGATGTCCGGCTCCCGCACCGACAGGTCCACCAGCGGGTACCGCGCCGCCACCGCCGCCACCAACGGGGCCGCCGAGTCCTCCGCCGGGAAGGCCAGCCACTGCCGCGGCCCCTCCACCTTCACCACCCGCGCGCCCGCCACCGCGATCGGCGGCAGGTCCCGCTCCAGGTCGACCACCAGCGTCCGTTCGCCGCGCCCCGCGGGCCCCGCCGCGTGCAGTCCGTCGAGCGGGCCGTCGTACATCAGGCGCCCGTGGTCGATCACCATCACCCGCTCGCACAGCTGCTCGATGTCCTGGAGGTCGTGGGTGGTCAGCAGCACCGTGGTGCCCGACTCCTCGTTCAGCTCCCGCAGGAACCCGCGCACCTTGGCCTTGCTCACCACGTCGAGACCGATCGTCGGCTCGTCCAGGTACAGCACGTCCGGATCGTGCAGCAGCGCCGCCGCGATGTCCCCGCGCATCCGCTGCCCCAGCGACAACTGGCGCACCGGTACGTCGAGCAGCTCGCCGAGGTCCAACT
Source organism: Streptomyces sp. NPDC059917 (assembly GCF_042730635.1). Classification (NCBI taxonomy): domain Bacteria; kingdom Bacillati; phylum Actinomycetota; class Actinomycetes; order Kitasatosporales; family Streptomycetaceae; genus Streptomyces; species Streptomyces sp. NPDC059917. Next base: position 27,345 of record NZ_JBHWLC010000004.1, on the reverse strand, counting down.
GCTCCACGCAGCGCTCCAGATTGCGGCGGAAGCGGTCGGGCGGGATCCGGTACATCCTGCGCACCAACCCGTAGGAGTCCTTCAGCGGCAGGTCCCACCACAGGGTGGTGCGCTGGCCGAACACCACCCCGATCCGGTGCGCCAACCGCGTGCGCTCGCGCGCCGGATCGATGCCCGCGACCCGCAACCGGCCGTCGGTGGGCGTCAGGATGCCGGTCAGCATCTTGATCGTGGTGGACTTCCCGGCCCCGTTGGGCCCGATGTAGCCGACCATCTCGCCCCGCGCGACCCCGAAGCTGATCCCGTCCACGGCCTTGACCTGCCGCTTCTCCCGACGCAGCAGGCCGGTCCGGCGCCGCACGTCGAAGACCTTGCGCACGTCCACCAGCTCGATCAGCGGTTCCATCACTGCACTCCTCGCTCCTTCGTCCGCATCCGGGTCCCGACCCGCTTCCCCGCCCACGTCCCGCCCGCCTCCCCGCGCTCAGCTCCCGGTGCTCCGGTAGGAGCGCAACCCCGCCCGCCACGCCAGCGACGCCGGTACGAGGACCAGCCCCGCGACCAGCGGGCTCGCGAAGGCCAACCACCCCGGCAGCCCGAGCGGATCGGGCCGCCCCAGCACGTACAGGGCCGGCAGCCAGTTCACGAAGGCCAGCGGCACCACGAAGGTCACCCCGCGCAGCAGCTCCTTGCCGAAGACCGTCGGCGGGTACTGGAGCATCGTGTTGCCGCCGTAGGTGAAGGAGTTCTGCACCTCGGCCGCGTCACCGGCGACGAACTGGAACGCCGCCCCGGCCACCATCACGGCCCCGAAGATCGCGGCACCCGCCACCACCATCACCGGCAGCAGCAGCACCCGGCCCGGCGTCCAATCCACGTCCAGCGCCGACACCGCCCAGCCCAGCACCCCCAGCCCCTGCACCACCCGGCCGAGCCGCCGCAGAGCGAACCGGTCCGCCGCGACCTGCGCCAACACCGGCACGGGGCGCACCAGCATCGTGTCGAGCGAGCCGTCGCGGATCCGGACCCCGATCCGGTCGGTGTTGCCGAGCAGCAGGTCGGCGAGGCCCAGCGACGCCGAGCTGGACCCGTACAGCAGGGCGATCTCCGCCAGCGTGAAGCCGCCGAGGGCGTGCACGTGCCGGAACATGATGTAGATCGCGACGAAGTCCAGCAGGCTCCCGGCCGCGTTGCCGAAGAGGGCGATGAGGAAGGAACTCCGGTAGGTCATGGTCGCGCGGATCCACATCGCCACGATCAGGCCGTAACCGCGCAGGCCCGCACCCGCCTGGCGCCAGAAGCCGAGCCGCTCCCCCAGCACGTGCGCCGGTTCAGCCACCCTGGACCACCACCTTGCGCGTCGCCGCAGACTGCACCAGCCGGCCCAGCGCCAGCAGTGCGCACGCCCACACGGCCTGGAAGCCCAGCGCCCGCGCCGTGCCCAGGGCCCCCGCCTGCTTGCCCATCAGCACGTCCAGCGGCACCTGGAGCATCGCGCTCCAGGGCAGCATCCGGACCACCTCGCCGAACCAGCCGGGGAAGAGGGTCAGCGGCAGCAGCATCCCGGAGAAGAAGATCGAGACGAGGGTGGCCAGCATGTTGATCCCCGATCCGTCCAACAGCCAGAAGGCGCACAGCCCCAGCAGGTAGCGCAGCGCGAAGCTCACCAGCAGCCCGAGCAGCACGGACACCAGGAAGAGCAGCCACCGCCCCGGCGCCGTGGGCAGCGCGAGCCGGAAGGCGAGCGACCCGGCGAGCAGCGGGACCACCCCGCGCCCCAGCAACTGGAAGGCGGCCCGCCCCATGTCGGCGGCCAACCACCACATCTGGAGGTCCGCGGGGCGGTAGAGGTCGACGGCGATGTCACCCGTTCGGATGCGCTCCTGCATCTCCTCCTGGAAGCCGCCGCCGATGAGCGCGCCCGCGGCGAGCAGCGACTGGCTGACCCAGACGAAGGTCAGGGCCTGCGCCTGGTCGTAACCGCCGAGGCCCGGTCGTTGGTCCCACAGCGCGATGTAGGTGTACGCCACGATGAAGCCGAAGACGGTGTTGGTGAACACGCCCGCGGCGGTCGCCGTTCCGTAGGTGGCGTAGCGGCGGAAGCCGCCCGCCGCGATCGCCGCATAGAGGTGCGCGGTCCGGTGCACCGATTCCTCCGTTTGCACGTTGTTCCTACGACGGCCAAAGCGCGCGAGCTTAGTGCGGTGGGGCGATCCACGCGAGGGATTTACCCCCGTCCGGCGCGGAATCATTGGCCATCGGGTAGACACCATTAGGTACAGACACGGATATTTCGTATGGCGCCGAGGAGCCCTGGAGACATGAGCGACCAGTCACCACCGCCGGGCTGGACCCCTCGGGACCCGGACACCCCCGCCGAACCACCGGCCGAGCCGGACGCGACGAAGGACGAGGGCGAGGAGAAGCACGAGGAGAAGGGCGAGGAGAAGCGGGAGGAACCGGGCGCGACCGCAGCCGAGCCCGAGGCCGAACCGGCGCCCTCGCCCAAGCCCGAGTCCAAGCCCGAGCCCAAGCCCGAGCCCGAGCCCGAGCCAGCGGCGGCGGTGGCCGCGGCCTCCGCCACCGCCACCGCCGCCTCCGCCGCCGAGCCGGTACCCGAGCCCGCACCCGAGCCGGCCCCCACGCCCGCACCGGCACAGGCGGCAAAGGCCGCACGGCCGCCCAAGCGCAAGCGGAAGCGGACCGGTTGGCGCCGCGCGCTCCCCACCTGGCGGATGCTGCTCGGCGCGTTCCTGCTGCTGCTCCTCCTGATCAGCGGCGTCCTGATCGCGGGCTACCTGCTGGTGAAGATCCCGCCCGCCAACGCCGCGGCCACCGCCCAGTCCAACGTGTACCTGTACTCCGACGGCTCCCCGCTCGCCCGCGACGGCGAGGTCAACCGCGTCAACGTCTCGCTCTCCGAGATCCCCCGGAGCGTCCAGGAGGCCGTGCTCGCGGCCGAGGACCGGGACTTCTACTCCGAACGCGCGGTCGACCCCAAGGCGATGCTGCGCGCCGCCTGGAACACGGCGACCGGCAAGGGCACCCAGTCCGGCTCCACCATCACCCAGCAGTACGTCAAGAACTACTACCTGGGCCAGGAACAGACGGTGGAGCGCAAGGCCAAGGAGTTCTTCATCGCGATCAAGCTCGGCCGGGAGAAGTCCAAGGACTACATCCTGGAGGGCTACCTGAACACCAGCTACTTCGGCCGCAACGCCTACGGCATCCAGGCCGCCGCCCAGGCCTACTACGGCAAGGACGTCAGCAAGCTGACCACCGCCGAAGGCGCCTACCTGGCCACCCTGCTCAACTCCCCCAGCGCCTTCGACGTCGTCGCCCACCCCCAGGGCCGCCCCCGCGCGCTCGCCCGCTGGAACTACGTGCTCGACGGCATGGTGAAGAAGGGCTGGATGCCCGAGGCCGAACGGGCCGCCACCACCTTCCCCGAGCCCGGCAAGGTCCGTCCGGCCGCCGGCCTCTCCGGCCAGCGCGGCTACCTGGTCGAGGCGATCAAGGAGTACATCGTCGACCGCAAGATCCTCGACGACAAGACCTTCTCCGAAGGCGGCTACCGGATCACCACCACCATCGACAAGCGCCGCCAGAACGCCTTCGTCGACGCCGTGCAGAAGCAGATGCTGAGCAAGCTCGACCCGGAGGCCCGCAAGGCGGACCGGGTCGTCCGCGCGGGCGGCGCCTCCATCGACCCGGCCACCGGCAAGGTCGTCGCGCTCTACGGCGGCATCGACTACACCAAGCAGTACGTGAACAACGCCACCCGGCACGACTTCCAAGTGGCCTCCACCTTCAAGCCGTTCGTCTTCACCGCCGCCGTCGAGAACGACTCGCGCACCCAGGACGGCCGCACGATCACCCCCAACACCGTCTACAGCGGGGCCAACAGGCGCCCGGTGGTGGGCAGCCGGATCCCCTTCGCCCCCTCGAACGAGGACGACGCCTCGTACGGGAACATCACCGTCCGCACCGCCACCGACCTCTCCGTCAACGCCGTGTACGCGCAGATGGCGGTCGACGTCGGCACCGACAAGGTCAAGAAGACGGCGGTCGACCTCGGCATCCCCGAGAACACCCCCAACTTCGACGCGGGCCCGGCCATCGCGCTCGGCACGGTGCAGGCCAGCGTCCTCGACATGACCCAGGCGTACGCGACCCTCGCCGACCACGGCCGCTACACCGCGTACACCTTCGTCGAGAAGATCTCCAAGGGCGACGACACGGTCCCCCTCCCGGACCGCTCCGGGCGCCAGGCCGTCACCCGCGAGGCCGCCGACACCACCACGTCGATGCTGGTCAGCGTGGTCGACAACGGAACGGGCACGGCCGCCCTCGCCGCCGGACACCCCGCTGCGGGCAAGACCGGCACCGCCGAGCAGGACCGGGCCGCCTGGTTCGCGGCGTACACCCCGGACCTGGTCACGGTCGTCTCGATCATGGGCCAGGACCCGGACAAGGGCACCACCGAGCCCCTCTACGGCGCGTTGGGCGAGCCGCGCATCAGCGGTGGCGGCTACCCGGCCCGGATCTGGGCGGCGTACACGAAGGCGGCGCTCGCCGGCAGCGACCCGCAGGACTTCGACCTGGACCTCCAGCCCGGTGGCGGCCTGCCGCCCCCGCCGCCGCCGGTCACTCCGGACACCCCGTTCACCCGCCCCCCGGCCACCGACAACGGCGGCACCACCGGAACCCCCGGCACGGGAGGCACCACCGGAACCCCCAGTAACGGCGGCACCACGGGCACCCCGAGCAACGGAGGCACCACCACCACGGGCACGCCGAGCAACGGCGGCACCACCTCCGGGAACCGCGGCGGCACCACCCAGGGAGACCAGGGCGGCACCACCGCGGGCAACCAGGGCGGCACGACGGCGGGCGACCAGGGCGGTACGACGACCCAGGGCGGCGACCGCGGCGGCACGACGGTGGGGCCGGACCTGTTCGGCCAGTGACGCCGGGCCGGTGACGCCCGGCCGGTGGCCTCCGGTCAGTGACCGGAGGTCGCCTTGAGCCCCACGACGGCGACCAGCAGCAGACAGATGAAGAAGATCCGGGCGGCGGTCACGGGCTCACCGAGGACCACCATTCCCAGCACCGCCGCCCCGGCCGCGCCGATGCCGACCCACACGCCGTAGGCGGTACCGATCGGCAGCGTCTTCGCGGCGTAGGACAGCAGCACCATGCTCGCGACGATCCCGGCGCCGGTGAACACACTGGGCCACAGCCGGGTGAAACCCTCGGTGAACTTCATGCCGATCGACCAGCCGACTTCGAGCAGACCGGCGAGCAGAAGCAGGATCCATGCCATGACGGGCACCTCCGGACGAGAACGGACATCAGGTGCGTCGTCTTGTCGGACCCGGTACGGCGCGTCTCGTCGGGAATCCCCTCCACCGTAGCAAAAGCCCCGGAAAGCGCAGCCGAAGGGCCGGTGACCTCGGTCACCGGCCCTTCGGCTCGCGCGTTCCTGACGGACTCAGAGGTAGAGACCGGTCGAATCCTCGGCGCCTTCCAGCCGCTCCGCGGCCACGGCGTGCAGGTCCCGCTCGCGCATCAGGATGTAGGTCGCCCCGCGCACCTCGACCTCGGCCCGGTCCTCCGGGTCGTACAGCACCCGGTCGCCCGGCTCCACGCTGCGCACGTTCTGCCCGACCGCCACCACCGCGGCCCAGGCGAGCCGCTTGCCCACGGCGGCCGTCGCCGGGATCAGGATGCCGCCGCCCGAGCGGCGCTCGCCCTCGGGCGTGTCGGACCGTACGAGCACGCGGTCGTGCAGCATGCGGATGGGCAGCTTGTCGTCGTGGGTGCTGTTCTCGCTCACGCCCCGAACCTACCCGTCCGCGTCAGGCGCGCTTGCGGCGGGCGCCCAGCGCCAGCAGCCCCACGAGGGCCACGGCCACCAGCGCGACGGGCACGATCCGCTCGATGCGCGGGGCCCCGCCGTCGTCGCGCAGCCCGCCCTTCACATCGGTGACGAGCCGGTTGACGGCGACGAAGGCGCGGCCCGCCGTGTGGTCCACGGCTCCGGCGACCTTGGCCTTGGCGTCCCCGACAATCGTCTTCGGGTGCATGCGCACGCCGATCTCGTCGAGCGTCTCGGCGAGCTGCTCGCGCCTGCGGACGATGTCCGCCTCGATCTGTTCGGGGGTCCTGGCTTCCGGCACCGCGCTGCCTCCGTCGTCGTGGTCCTGGTCGTAAGGGGCGTAGTCCGCCGTGGACAGTCTGTCAGCTTAGTCTCGTCCCGTACCGATCCCCTCCCGAGGAGACTGCTGAGACATGAGCGAGCGACTGCAGCCCGGCGACACCGCCCCCGCCTTCACCCTGCCCGACGCGGACGGCAACGAGGTCTCGCTCGCCGACCACAAGGGCCGCAAGGTCATCGTCTACTTCTACCCGGCGGCCCTCACCCCGGGCTGCACGAAGCAGGCCTGCGACTTCACCGACAACCTCGCCCTGCTGGCCACGGCGGGCTACGACGTCATCGGCGTCTCGCCCGACAAGTCGGAGAAGCTGGCGAAGTTCCGCGAGAAGGAGCAGCTGAAGGTCACCCTGGTCGGCGACCCCGAGAAGGAGGTCCTGACGGCGTACGGCGCCTACGGCGAGAAGAAGCTGTACGGCAAGACCGTCACCGGCGTCATCCGCTCCACAGTGGTCGTGGACGAGGAGGGCAAGGTCGAGCACGCCTTCTACAACGTCAAGGCCACCGGCCACGTAGCCAAGATCATCAAGGACCTGGGCATCTGACCCCGGCCCGGGGCCGGATCCGCCCCGATCGCCGCGCCCTCACCCGCGGATGGCGCGGCGACCGGCGGCACAACTCCGCACGGGCCGACCCCCGGCAGCCGTAGACTGACCGCAGCGCACCGGGGGATGTCCACATCGACCCGGTATGCATGCGGTTGTGGTGGAATTGGCAGTCACGCTAGGTTTAGGTCCTAGTGGGGTAAAACCCGTGGGGGTTCGAGTCCCCCCAACCGCACGTCGATGTCGAGGGCCCCGTACGCAGCCGCGTACGGGGCCCTCGACGTACCGGCGTCAGCCCAGCAGTTCGCGGACCACCGGGGCCAGGGCGCGGAAGGCCTGGCCGCGGTGGGAGATGGCGTTCTTCTCCGCCGCCGTCAGCTCGGCGCAGGTGCGGGACTCGCCCAGCGGCTGGAGGATCGGGTCGTAGCCGAAGCCGCCGGTGCCGGCGGGGGCGTGGCGCAGGGTGCCCAGGAGGCGTCCCTCGACGACGCGTTCGGTGCCGTCCGGGAGGGCGAGGGCGGCGGCGCAGGCGAAGTGGGCCGCGCGGTGCTCGTCGCCGATGTCGCCGAGCTGGGCCAGCAGGAGGTCCAGGTTGGCCTGGTCGTCGCCGTGGGTGCCGGCCCAGCGGGCCGAGAAGATGCCGGGGGCGCCGTTCAGCACGTCCACGCAGAGCCCGGAGTCGTCGGCGACGGCCGGGAGCCCGGTGGCCTGCGCCAGGGCGTGGGCCTTGAGCAGGGCGTTCTCGGCGAAGGTGACGCCGGTTTCCTTGACGTCCGGGATGTGCGGGTAGGCGTCCGCGCCGACCAGCTCGTGCGGCAGGCCGGCGTCGGACAGGATGGCCCGCAGTTCGGTGACCTTGCCCGCGTTGCGGGTGGCCAGGATCAGGCGGGGGCGGGCCGGGGGCGTGGTGGGCGTGGAGGTCATGTCCCCATTATCCCGTCGGCCCGGTTGGGGCTAGCCGGGGGTGCAGACCTTCGAGATCTCCTTGGCGGCGTCGGCCACCGGGGTGATGTCCGGGGTCTTGTTGCCGCCCTCGATGGAGGTGCGGACGTTCTGGACGGCCTTGGTCATGGAGTCGACGGCCTTGCCGAGGTCGGCGTTGTCGGTCTGCTTGCCGACCTTCTTGAGGTTCTGCTCGATCTGGTCGAGCGCGTTCTGCGCGTCCTGGGGGCTGTTGCCGGCCTGGGAGACGGCCTGCTGGAGGTCGTTCGCGCCGTCCGTGATGGCCACCGCCGTGTTCGCGCAGTCCATCGCCGTGGAGATCGCGTCGCAGGAGGTCAGGGCGGGCACGGCGAGCGCGGCCGCCAACAGGACGGCGGACAGGCGACGGTACTGGGACATGCGGACTCCCCCGGGTGGCCGGATACGTGGACGGGCGCACGGCTTTGACACCGTGCGCCCGTACCCGTCATGACGCGGGACCGCGCCCCGCGGTTGCTACAGCTCCAGGGCTCCGCGCTGGATGGCCTCGAGATCGGCGCAGCCGCCCGCGGCGAGGTCGAGCAGGGCGTTGAGTTCCTTGCGGTCGAAGGGCTGGCCCTCGGCGGTGCCCTGGACCTCGACGAAGCGGCCGTCGCCGGTGCAGACGACGTTCATGTCGGTCTCGGCGCGGACGTCTTCCTCGTAGCAGAGGTCGAGCAGCGGCTCGCCGTCGACGATGCCGACGCTGACGGCGGCGACGGTGCCGGTGAGCGGCTTGCGGCCGGCCTTGATCAGCTTCTTCTGCTGGCCCCAGGCGATGGCGTCGGCGAGGGCGACGTAGGCGCCGGTGATGGCCGCGGTGCGGGTGCCGCCGTCGGCCTGGAGGACGTCGCAGTCCAGGACGACGGTGTTCTCGCCGAGGGCCTTGTAGTCGATGACGGCGCGCAGCGAGCGGCCGATGAGGCGGGAGATCTCGTGGGTGCGGCCGCCGATCTTGCCGCGTACGGACTCGCGGTCGCCGCGGGTGTTGGTCGAGCGGGGCAGCATCGAGTACTCGGAGGTGACCCAGCCTTCGCCGCTGCCCTTGCGCCAGCGCGGGACGCCTTCGCTGAAGGAGGCGGTGCAGAAGACCTTGGTGTCGCCGTAGGAGATGAGGACGGAGCCCTCGGCGTGCTTGCTCCATCCGCGTTCGATGGTGACCGGGCGGAGCTGTTCGGGCGTACGGCCGTCGATGCGAGACATGGCTCCGAGCCTAGCCGGTGCGCGCCCGCCCCACGGCGCCGCGCGAAAGACCCCGCCCGGGTGCTCCCCGGGCGGGGTCCTGTGGTCCGAGCCGGGTGGGCTCAGCTCACATCATGTCTTCGATGTCGGCGGCGATCGGGTCGGCGTCGGTGCCGATGACGACCTGGATCGCGGTGCCCATCTTGACGACGCCGTGGGCGCCGGCGGCCTTGAGCGCGGCCTCGTCGACCTTGCTCGGGTCGATGACCTCGGTGCGCAGGCGCGTGATGCAGCCCTCGACCTCTTCGATGTTCTCGATACCGCCGAGCCCGGCGACGATCTTCTCAGCCTTGGTGGCCATCTGTTTCTCCCTGAGTTCTACGAAGAACGAGTCTCGGCGCGCATACTCCGCGTGAGCGTCCGCTCTGTCACGGTAGCCCACGGTTGGCCCACTTACATGGGCGCATGTCCGGTATATGCCGAATCATAACGATCAGCATCACCCTGGACGCGACCGCGTCGTAAGTGGTCTACACCAGTGTGCCGCAAGTGTCGCAACTGCCAAAAACGGGCCGCTCCGACGGCCGGCCAGGGAGGACGCCGATGAGCGCGAGCAGCGCCGCAGCAGTGCCGCAGCAGAAGTGGTGGAACGGCCTTTTCCAGGGGCTCCAGAAGATGGGCCGCAGCCTCCAGCTGCCGATCGCCGTCCTCCCCGCGGCCGGCCTCCTCAACCGCCTCGGCCAGGACGACGTCTTCGGCAAGGACGGCCTGGGCTGGACGGACGTCGCCAAGGTGATGGCGAGCGCGGGCGGCGCCCTGCTCAACTCCGACCTGGGCCTGCCCCTCCTCTTCTGCATCGGCGTGGCCATCGGCATGGCCAAGAAGGCCGACGGATCGACCGCCCTGGCCGCCGTCGTCGGCTTCCTCGTCTACCGCGGCGTCCTGCACGCCTTCCCCAAGTCGTGCCCGGAGGGCACCAAGGACATCGGGGGCGGCTGCCTGGGGCAGGGCGACTCCTTCGCGGAGTACACCTTCCAGAACCCGGGGGTCTTCGGCGGCATCATCATGGGCCTGCTGGCCGCGTGGTTCTGGCAGCGCTACCACCGGGTGAAGCTGGTCGACTGGCTCGGCTTCTTCAACGGCCGCCGACTCGTCCCGATCATCATGGCCTTCGTCGCGATCGCCTTCGCCGCGATCTGCCTGGGCATCTGGCCGGCGATCGGCGACGCGCTGGAGAGCTTCTCGGACTGGCTGGTCGGGCTCGGCTCGTGGGGCGCCGGAATCTTCGGCGTCGCGAACCGCGCGCTGCTGGTGATCGGCCTGCACCAGTTCCTGAACGTGCCGGTGTGGTTCCAGTTCGGCAGCTTCACCAAGCCGGACGGGCAGGTGGTCCACGGTGACATCGCGATGTTCCTGGCGGGCGACCCGAAGGCGGGGCAGTTCCTGTCCGGCTTCTTCCCCATCATGATGTTCGCGCTGCCCGCGGCGGCGCTGGCGATCACGCACTGCGCGAAGCCCGCCCGGCGCAAGCAGGTCGGCGGCCTGATGCTGTCGGTGGGCCTGACGTCCTTCGTCACGGGCATCACCGAGCCGCTGGAGTACTCCTTCCTCTTCATCGCGCCGCTGCTGTACGCGATCCACGCCGTGCTGACGGGCGTGTCGATGGCGGTCACCTGGGCGCTGGGGGTGCACGACGGCTTCAGCTTCTCGGCGGGCCTGATCGACTACCTGCTGAACTGGAACCTCGCCACGAAGCCGTGGATGATCATTCCGATCGGGCTCTGCTTCGCGGTGGTCTACTACGTCGTCTTCCGCTTCGCCATCACGAAGTTCAACCTCGCGACTCCGGGACGGGAGTCGGACGAGGAGATCGCGCAGATGGAACTGGACAACATCAAGTAGCGCGGCGCCGCCGCGGAGCGCGCGAGCCGCCGCGCGACATAGAGCACCAAACGGGACGGATGGCCATCCGTCCCGGGCACGAAGGCCTTCGGACCCCTCGGGTCCGGGGGCCTTTGTCGTTCATATCCAGATGTGTCCGCCGTCATGGAATTGGTGGGTTCCTTACGCAGACCTCACCGTGCTACAACTGGTCTACACCACTTAGTGGTGTAGACCACGCGGGCCCAACGGGCCCCGGTCCCCCCTTTCTGAGACGTCGCCTCCCCCTTCCACATCCCCGGGCGGCGCCTTGCCCAATGGAGGAAGTTGATGAGTACGGCAACCGCCGCTCCCACGAAGAAGTGGGGCTCCGGCCTGATGCAGGGCATGCAGAAGGTGGGTCGCAGCCTCCAGCTGCCCGTCGCCGTTCTGCCGGCCGCCGCGATCCTGCTGCGCCTCGGCCAGGACGACGTCTTCGGCAAGGACGGCCTGCACTGGGGCAAGGTCGCGCTGGTCTTCGCGAAGGCCGGTGACGGTGTCTTCGCGAACCTCGCCCTGCTCTTCTGCGTCGGTGTCGCCATCGGTTACGCGAAGAAGGCGGACGGCTCGACCGCCCTCGCCGCCCTCGTCGGCTTCCTCGTCTACAAGAGCGTGCTGACCGCGTTCCCGGTCGCCGGTTCGATCACCGCCCTGGCTCCGGCCGGCAAGCCGCAGGACCCGGGCGTGCTCGGCGGCATCATCGTCGGTCTCGTGAGCGCGATCATCTGGGAGAAGTACCACCGCACCAAGCTGGTGGACTGGCTCGGCTTCTTCAACGGCCGCCGTCTCGTCCCGATCCTCATGGCCTTCATCGGCACCCTCTTCGGCGTCTTCTTCGGTCTGGCCTGGGGCCCGGTCGGCGACGCGCTGGCCAGCTTCGGTGACTGGCTGATCGGCCTCGGTTCGGTCGGCGCGGGCATCTACGGCGTGTTCAACCGCGGTCTGATCCCGGTCGGCATGCACCAGTTCCTGAACACCTTCTTCCAGCAGCAGGTGGGCTCCTTCACCAAGGCCGACGGCTCCATCGTCACCGGTGAGATCCCGCGCTTCTTCGCCGGCGACCCGACCGCCGGTCAGTTCATGTCGGGCTTCTTCCCGATCATGATGTTCGGCCTCCCGGCCGCCGCGCTCGCCATCGCCCACTGCGCCAAGCCCAGCCGCCGCAAGGTCGTCATGGGCATGATGGTCTCCCTCGCGCTGACCTCCTTCATCACGGGTGTCACCGAGCCGATCGAGTTCACCTTCCTCTTCCTCGCCCCGCTCCTGTACGCCGTCCACGCGGTGCTGACCGGCCTCTCGATGGCCGTCACCTGGGGCCTGGGCGTCCACGACGGATTCGGCTTCTCGGCCGGCCTGATCGACTACCTGCTGAACTGGAAGCTCGCCACGAACCCGTGGATGATCATCCCGATCGGCCTGTGCTTCGGCGCGATCTACTACGTCGTCTTCCGCTTCGCCATCACGAAGTTCAACCTTCCGACCCCGGGCCGCGAGTCCGACGAGGAGATCGCCGAGATGGAGAAGGCCGAGGCGAAGTAAGCCCGGCCGCACCGCGCCCCCCGGGGCGTCCGGCGCACATATCGAGGTCCGAAGCCCCTGTCTTTCCCTCCGGAAGACAGGGGCTTCGGCCGTTGTGCGTTGCCTAGCCTGGAAACATGACAGAACAGCGCATTCTCGACCTTGACCGCGAACAGCTCGCCGCCCTGCGCGGGCGGGCACTGACCCGGGCCGTGGCCGCCGCCGAGGGGCGGACCATGGTCGCCGAGGTCTTCGGCGAGCGCGCCGCGCTGTCCCCGCACCCGGACGGCCGCGGGGTGCACAACGCCGAGCTGGTCGCCGCCTTCGGCGCGGACATCGTGGTGCTGAACCTCATCGAGCGCGCCTGGGACGGGGAGCGGCTGCGGCTGCCGGGGCTCGGCGAGTTCACCTCGTTCACGGAGCTGGCCCAGGTGATCGGCCGTCCGATCGGCGTGAACCTGGAGCCCGGCGACGTACCGGAGATCCGCCGGGCGAAGCCGGAGTACGCCAAGCGGCTGATCGACATGGGCGCGGCGATGCTGTGCATCACCGCGAACCCGGGCACGGGCGGCTCGTACGACGCGATGGCCCGGGTGACCGAGGAGCTGCGCCGCGGGCTGGGCGACGACGCGGCCCTGTGGTCGGGCAAGATGCACCACGCCGGGCACCCGGAGCGGGTGACCACGGCGCGGCTCACCGCGCTGGTGGACGCGGGCGCCGACGGGGTCGTCATGCCGCTGCCCGGCACGCTGCCCGGGGTGACGCGGGAGCTGGCGGCCGAGGCGGTGGCGGCGGTCCAGGACGCGGGCGCGATCGTGATGGGCGCCATCGGGACGAGCCAGGAGGGCAGCCACGCGAACGTGGTCCCGCAGCTCGCCCTGAACGCGAAGGAGGCGGGCTTCGACGCCCACCACTTCGGCGACTCCTACCTCCCGGGGATGTGCGACCCCGAGGTCATGTACGCGTACTCGGTGGCCATCCGCGGCCGGCGCCACACCTGGAACCGGATGGCCCTCTCCGGGCGGCGCGCCCGCTAGGGCGTGTCCCTCCGGGGGCGCCTCGCCGTCCGGAGGGACCGCCTAGACCTCGTAGACCTCGCCCGCGCGGGCGAGGTCCACGCGGCCCCCGTACACGGCGCGGGCGTCGGCGAGGTTGCGCTCGGCGTCGGTCCACGGCGGGATGTGGGTCAGGACGAGCCGCCCGACCCGGCCGTCGCGGGCGAACTCCCCCGCCTCGCGGCCGTTGAGGTGGAGGTCGGGGATGTCCTCCTTGCCGTGCGTGAAGGAGGCCTCGCAGAGCAGCAGGTCCACGTCCTCGGCGAGCAGGCCCAGCTCGGCGCAGACCCCGGTGTCGCCGGAGTACGTCAGCGAGCGGCCGCCGTGTTCGAGCCGGATGCCGTAGGACTCGATGGGGTGGGCCACGCGCTCGGTGCGGACCTGGAAGGGGCCGATCTCGAAGGTGCCGGGCTTGAGGGTGCGGAAGTCGAAGACCTCGCTCATGGAGCGCTCGTCCGGGACGTCCTCGTAGGCCGTGGTCAGGCGCTTCTCGGTGCCTTCGGGGCCGTAGACGGGGATGGTCCCGCAGCGGCCGCCCTCGTGGCGGTAGTAGCGGGCGACGAAGTAGCCGCACATGTCGATGCAGTGGTCCGCGTGCAGGTGGCTGAGGAAGACGGCGTCGAGGTCGTACAGACCGCAGTGACGCTGCAGCTCACCGAGGGCGCCGTTGCCCATGTCGAGGAGCAGCCGGAAGCCGTCGGCCTCGACGAGGTAGCTCGAGCAGGCCGATTCCGCGGAGGGGAACGAGCCGGAGCAGCCGACGACGGTGAGCTTCATGGAGACGGGAACCTCCGTGGACGGTCCGTGGACGTTACACGGATACGGGGAGGGCGACGGGGGCGTGCGTGGAGTCGAGCGTAAAGCGCGAATCGTCCCGTCGCTCCTCCGCGGCGGGCCGTTGTGGGGCAACTCACCTGCGGTGTCACCCGGTGGAGCGACGGCCCGTACACGGGTTGCCGCGCACGGGCCGGGCGCGGACCGTGCGGGCGGGTGGGGGCGCGGTTACGGTCGATGCATGGACACGTCCTGGTGGCCCGGGGTGGCGGCGGTGGTGGCCGTGGCCCTCGTGCTGCTGGTGGCGGGACGGCGGAAGGCGGCGGTGCGGCCGGGGCGGACGGTGGCGGCCGGGCAGGGCCCGGGGCCGGCGCCGCGGCCGGTGGCGCGCGAGCTGTGGTGCCTGGCGGACGGCCGGTCCTACCTGGTCCTGGCGGTACGGGGGCCGCGCGCGCGGGTCGCGCCGGTGACCGGGAAGTACCGGGACGCCCGGCCGGGAGTGATCGCGCTGCCGCCGGGGGTGCTCGGGGCGGCGCACGGCCGGGCCGCGTTCGTGGAGGCGGACCGGGCGCGGGAGGTCTCGGTGTGGGAGCTGCGCCGACGGGTCGGTTCCGTGGATCCCGCGGTGTGGGACCAGGTGAAGGGGCTCGGACTGGGAGGTGAGGGCCGGTGACGCGGACGGTTCGGCTGCGGCGCGTCTACGATCCCCCGGACCCGGCGGCGGACGGCGTCCGCGTGCTGGTGGACCGGCTGTGGCCGCGGGGGCTGGCGAAGGCGGTGGCCGCGGTGGACGAGTGGCCCAAGGAGCTCACCCCGTCGGCGGAGCTGCGCACGTGGTTCCACGGCGGGGGCGGGGACTTCGAGGAGTTCCGCGAGCGGTACGAGGCGGAGTTGGCCGGGGCCGGGGCGGTGGCCGCGCTGGAGCGGCTGCGGGCCCTGGCGGCGGCCGGTCCCCTGACCCTGCTGACCGCGGTCAAGGACCCGCCGACCAGCCACGCCGCGGTCCTGGCGGCCCTCCTGACCCACTGAGGGCCCGCCGGAGGCCGGTACGGCCTCCGGCGGGGAAGGGCTAGGCCCAGAGCTGGCCCTGGAGGACCTCGATGGCCTCTTCCGTCGTGGCCGCCGTGTAGACGCCCGTCGACAGGTACTTCCACCCGCCGTCGGCGACGACGAAGACGATGTCCGCGGACTCGCCGGCGGCGACCGCCTTGCGGCCCACGCCGATCGCCGCGTGCAGCGCGGCCCCGGTGGAGACGCCCGCGAAGATGCCCTCCTGCTGGAGCAGTTCCCGGGTCCGGGTGACCGCGTCCGCGGAGCCCACCGAGAAGCGGGTGGTGAGCACGGAGGCGTCGTACAGCTCCGGGACGAAGCCCTCGTCCAGGTTGCGCAGGCCGTAGACGAGGTCGTCGTAGCGCGGTTCGGCGGCGACGATCCGGACGCCCTCGACGTGTTCGCGCAGGTAGCGGCCGACGCCCATGAGGGTTCCGGTGGTGCCGAGGCCCGCCACGAAGTGGGTGATGGACGGGAGGTCGGCGAGGATCTCCGGGCCGGTCGTGGCGTAGTGGGCGCCCGCGTTGTCCGGGTTGCCGTACTGGTAGAGCATCACCCAGTCCGGGTGCTCCGCCGCCAGTTCCTTGGCGACGCGGACCGCCGTGTTGGAGCCGCCCGCGGCGGGCGACGGGATGATCTCGGCTCCCCACATGGCCAGGAGGTCACGGCGCTCCTGGCTGGTGTTCTCCGGCATGACGCATACGATCCGGTAGCCCTTGAGCTTCGCCGCCATGGCGAGCGAGATGCCCGTGTTGCCGGAGGTGGGCTCCAGGATCGTGCAGCCGGGGTAGAGGCGGCCGGACTTCTCGGCCTGCTCGACCATGTGGAGCGCGGGGCGGTCCTTGATCGAGCCGGTCGGGTTGCGGTCCTCCAGCTTGGCCCAGATCCGGACGTCCTCGGAGGGGGACAGCCGGGGCAGCCGGACCAGCGGGGTGTTGCCGACCGCCGCCAGCGGGGAGTCGTAGCGCATTACTTCGATCCGCCGGCCACGGCCGGGAGGATGGTGACGCTGTCGCCGTCCTTCAGCTCGGTGGTGATGCCGGCGAGGAAGCGGACGTCCTCGTCGTTGAGGTACACGTTCACGAAGCGGCGCAGCTCGCCGCCCTTGGCCGCGTCGATGATGCGCTCCTGGATGCCCTTGTGGCGGGTCTCCAGGTCGGCGAAGAGGTCGCCGAGGGTCGCGCCCTCACCGGAGACGGCCTTCTCGCCGTCGGTGTAGGTGCGGAGGATGGTCGGGATGCGGACCTCGATGGCCATGGCTGGCTCCAGTCGTGAAGGAAGCGGGAAGGGCGTTGCGGGCGGAGCGGGTTCGCGGTGCGGCGCGGCGCGCGGCGCCGGCACTGCGGTACTCAGGCAGCGGCAGGACAGATGGCACTGGCGAGGCGGCACAGGTCGACGTGCAGCCGCGCCACGAGCAGCAGCCTGCCGGGCGTCTCGATGCTCACGTCGTGGGGAACCATGCGGTCATGTTAACGATTCCCGGTCCGGCGTTTGGAGTGTGATTCCGCATCGTGGACGCCTTCGGCTCACATACTGGGCAGTAACCCCTCAGTAACCGGCCACGACCTGCACTTCTTCCTCCGTGATCACTCCGTCGACGATCCGGTACGACCGGAACTGGAACTCCCCGAGGCCGTCCGCGTCCGCCGTGGAGACCAGGACGTAGTGCGCGCCGGGCTCGTTCGCGTAGGTCACGTCCGTGCGCGAGGGGTACGCCTCGGTCGCGGTGTGCGAGTGGTAGACGATCACGGGCTCCTCGTCCCGGTCGTCCAGCTCGCGGTAGAGCTTGAGCAGGTCCTTGGAGTCGAACTCGTAGAACGTGGGCGACCGCGCGGCGTTCAGCATCGGGACGAACCGCTCGGGGCGGCCGGTGCCCGCCGGACCGGCGACGATCCCGCAGGCCTCGTCCGGGTGGTCCTTGCGGGCGTGCTCGACGATCCGGTCGTACAGGTCCTGGGTGAGGGTCAGCATGAGCGAAAGGATAAACAGACGGGCCCTCCCGTACCGAGGAGTGGTACGGAAGGGCCCGGATGCTGGACAGGAGCCTTACGAGGCCTTGACGAAGGCGTCCGCGTTCGGGTTGCGGCTCTTCATCACCAGGTAGGAGACGCCGAGGATCAGACCCCACAGCGGGGCGCAGTACAGCGAGACGCGGGCGTCCTTGTCGATGCCCATCATCACGATGACCATGGCGATGAAGGCGAGCGCGAACCAGCTCGTGTACGGGGCTCCGGGCGCCCGGAACGGGGACGCGGGCAGCTCGCCGCGGTCGGACTTGGCGCGGTAGCGGATCTGGCAGACCAGGATCATGATCCAGGCCCACATGCCGGAGATGGTGGCGAAGGAGACCACGTACTCGAAGGCCTTGCCCGGGGCGACGTAGTTGATCCAGACGCCCACCAGCATCAGCGCGGCGGAGAAGGTGGTGCCGATGAGCGGGGTGCCGCTCTTGGTCAGCTTGGTGAAGACCTTCGGGCCCTGGCCGTTCTGCGCGAGGTCGCGCAGCATGCGGCCGGTGGAGTACATGCCCGAGTTGCAGGAGGACAGGGCGGCGGTCAGCACCACGAAGTTGACGACGGCCGCGCCGATGCCGAGGCCCATCTTCTCGAAGGCCAGCACGAAGGGGCTCTCGCCCGCCTTGAACTCGTGCCACGGGATGACCGACAGGATCATGATCAGCGCGCCGACGTAGAAGACGGCGATCCGCCACGGCACGGTGTTGATGGCCTTGGGAAGGGTCTTCTCCGGGTCCTTGGACTCACCGGCGGTGACGCCGACGAGCTCGACCGCGAGGAAGGCGAACATCACGATCTGCAGGGTCATCAGCGTCTCGCCGATGCCGTTGGGGAAGAAGCCCCGGTCGTTCCACAGGTTCGAGACGCTCGCCGTGTCGGCCGCGTCGGAGAAGCCGATGGTCAGGATGCCCGCGCAGATCAGGATCATGCCGACGATGGCGGTGACCTTGACCATGGAGAACCAGAACTCCAGCTCGCCGAAGAGCTTCACGGAGATCAGGTTGGCGCCGTAGAGGATGAGCGTGAAGATCAGCGCGAAGCCCCACTGCGGGAAGCTGCCGTCCGTCCAGAACGCCATGTACTTCGCGGCGGCGGTGACCTCGACGATGCCGGTGACCACCCAGAAGAGCCAGTAGGTCCAGCCCGTCACGTACCCCCAGAAGGGGCCCAGGAACTCGCGGGCGTAGTCCGAGAAGGAGCCCGAGACGGGGCGGTACATGAGCAGCTCGCCCAGGGCCCGCATGATGAAGAAGATGACCAGGCCGGCGATGGCGTAGGCCAGGATCAGGCTCGGGCCCGCCTTGGAGATCGCCTTTCCGGCGCCCAGGAAGAGGCCGGTGCCGATGGCTCCGCCGATGGCGATCATCTGGATCTGCCGCGCGCCGAGCGTGCGGTGGTAACCCTCGCCCGCCTCGGCTCCGCCGCCGGCCGGCTTCGTGTCGTCGTGCTCGACCTGCACAGAGGTCATGTCTTGGTGCGCCTTTCTCCACGCCGACCCGCGCCTTGGAGTGGCTGCGGACCGGATCCTCGATCCCCCCGGATACGGATGGAGTTGCACCCGGCGGTCGGCCGGTTGGAGCGAGCCGGGGAACAGGGGTGGCGTCCCGTCGGCAGTCGTGAAGATTTATCACGGCCTTACGGGTGATCGAGGTGCGAAAAAGTGACCCATGGCACGAAAAAATACGGACAAAGCCCCTGAACGCGATCAGACCACCACATGGTGGTGATCTGATCGTTATCCGGATTTGAGCGTCCGCTGAGCGAACGGCGCGTGTCGGGAGTGTGACGGGAGCCCGCCGGGAGCCCCCTCAGAGGGTCTCGATCAGCGTCTCCTGGAGGCCGCCGAGCCACAGGTACGCCATCACCATCGGCTTGCGCGGGTCGTCGTCCGGCAGCCGGAAGAGGACCGCGCTCTCGTCGTCCTCGGTGATCTCCAGCCGCGCCGCGATGGTGAGCCGCAGGTCGTTGAGCGAGCCGAGCCAGCGCAGCGGCAGCTCCCCGGTCAGCTCCAACACCGCGCCGCCGCCGTCGTCGTCGGACTCCTCGTCCAGGCCGTCGTCGAGCGTCAGCGCGTCGAGGCTGCGTACGACGGCCAGCGCGTCCTCGCGCTTGCGGGTGCGCAGGTCGTTCTCGGTGAAGCGGCGGAACTCGGCCGAGTGGGCCCGCACTTCCTCCGGGTCGGCCGCGCCGTCGCCGCCGGGACCGCCGTAGGCGTCCGGGAAGAGCCGGGCCAACGCCGGGTCGGAGGGCGGCTCGGTGGGGCCGTCGGCGGCGAACAGGACCGCCAGCGGGTCGGCGTCCTCGGCCGGTTCGGCCGCGCCGGGGCCGATCAGCTCCAGCAGCTGGACGGCCAGCGAGCGCAGGATCTGGATCTCGATCTCGTCGAGGGCGACGGCCGCGCCGCCGCCGTCGAGCGGCACGAAGGTGCCCGTCTCGCGCTCCATCAGTTGCGGTCCTGGGAGAGGGTCGCCCACAGGCCGTAGCCGTGCATGGCCTGCACGTCGCGTTCCATTTCCTCGCGGCTGCCGCTGGAGACGACCGCCCGCCCCTTGTGATGGACGTCGAGCATCAGTTTGTTCGCCTTGTCCTTGGAGTAGCCGAAGTACGCCTGGAACACGTACGCGACGTAGCTCATGAGATTGACGGGGTCGTTGTGCACCAGCGTCACCCAGGGGACGTCGGGCTCGGGGACCGCGAAGGTCTCCTCGGCGGATTCGGTGCGTTCGATCTCAATGGGGGCGACACTCACTCGTCCCATGCTGCCACTGTGACGGGCCCGTCGCACAAACGGGCCCTACATCTCGTCACTTTGACGAGATGTGCGCTAGCATCCGTGCCATGAACCCTGCGGACCTGGGCCTGCCGGTGGACGTGCCGTCGACAGCGCTCTTCACGGACCATTACGAGCTGACGATGTTGCAGGCCGCCCTGGCCAACGGCACCGCCGACCGGCGCTCGGTCTTCGAGGTCTTCACCCGACGGCTGCCGGAAGGCCGGCGCTACGGAGTGCTGGCCGGAACGGGCCGGGTGCTGGACGCGGTGGAGAACTTCCGCTTCGACGCCGCCGTGCTGGAATTCCTGCGCGAGCGGGCCGTCGTCGACATGCGGACCCTGGACTGGCTGGCCTCGTACCGCTTCTCCGGCGACATCTGGGGCTACCCGGAGGGCGAGGTCTACTTCCCCGGCTCCCCGGTGCTGCGCGTCGAGGGCAGTTTCGCCGAGTGCGTGCTGCTGGAGACCGTGATCCTCTCGATCCTCAACCACGACTCGGCGATCGCCGCCGCCGCCTCCCGGATGTCCTCGGCGGCGGGCGGGCGGCCGCTGATCGAGATGGGCGCGCGGCGCACCCACGAGCTGGCCGCGGTGGCCTCGGCGCGGGCCGCGTACGTCGGCGGCTTCGCCTCCACCTCGGACCTGGCGGCGGGCTTCCGGTACGGGATCCCCACGGTGGGGACCAGCGCGCACGCGTTCACCCTGGTGCACGACAGCGAGCGGGACGCCTTCGAGGCCCAGGTGGCCTCGCTGGGCGGCTCGACCACGCTGCTGGTGGACACGTACGACGTCGCCGAGGCGGTGCGGACGGCCGTCGAGGTGGCGGGGACCGGGCTCGGCGCGGTCCGCATCGACTCCGGCGACCTGCTGCTCGTCGCGCACCGGGTGCGCCAGCAGCTGGACGAGCTGGGGGCCACCGGCACCCGCATCGTGGTCACCTCCGACCTGGACGAGTACGCGATCGCCTCGCTGGCCGCGGCGCCCGTGGACGCGTACGGGGTGGGCACGCAGCTGGTCACCGGCAGCGGGCACCCGACGTGCTCGATGGTCTACAAGCTGGTCGCCCGGGCCACCTCCGCCGATCCGAAGGCGGTCCTGCACCCGGTGGCGAAGAAGTCCTCCGGCGGCAAGACCTCGGTGGGCGGCCGCAAGTGGGCGGCCCGGCGGCGGGACGCCGACGGGGTGGCCGAGGCGGAGGTCATCGGCACCGGAGCCGTGCCGTCGGCGCTGGCCGGGGAGCAGCTGCTGGTGCAGCTGGTCAAGGGCGGCGAGGTGGTCGCCCGGGAGCCGCTGGAGGCGGCGCGCGACCGCCACCGCGCGGCGCTGGCGGCCCTGCCCCTCTCCGCGACCCAGCTCTCCCGCGGCGAGGCCGTGATCCCGACCGAGTACGCCTGACCCTCCCGGGGGGCCGCTCCAGGACCCGCCTCAATCGCCGGCGGGGCTGGATGGGCCGGGGCCGAGGCGGGCCCGACCAGCCCCGCCCGGCCCGTCCCCGCCGACAAGACTGGGCCCCGCCCAATCCAGCCCCGCCGACGAGGCTGGAGCGGGCAGCGGCTGGCGGCTCGCTCGGGTTCGGGGTGGGGGGAGCGGGGAAGAGGGCCAGCGGAGGGCCGGGCGGCCGGAAGCAGGGGCACAGACGTCACACCGAGCGAAGGACACGCGAACATGCACCGCGCACTGATCGTCGTCGACGTACAGAACGACTTCTGCGAAGGCGGCAGCCTCGCGGTCACCGGGGGCGCCGACGTGGCCGCCTCCATCACGGAGCTGATCGGCCAGGCCACCCCCGGCTACCGGCACGTCGTCGCCACCCGCGACCACCACGTCGACCCCGGCGCGCACTTCGCCCGCCCCCCGGCCGAGCCGGATTACGAGACCTCCTGGCCGGTGCACTGCGTGGCCGGGACCGAGGGCGTCGGGTTCCACCCGAACTTCGCCCCCGCCGTCGCCTCGGGCGCCGTCTCGGCCGTCTTCGACAAGGGCGCCTACGACGCTGCGTACAGCGGTTTCGAGGGCGCCGACGAGAACGGCGCCACCCTCGCGGACTGGCTGCGCGCCCGCCAGGTCACCGAGGTCGACGTGGTCGGCATCGCCACGGACCACTGCGTCCGGGCGACCGCCCTGGACGCCGTCCGCGCGGGCTTCGACACCCGCGTGCTGCTCGACCTCACGGCGGGAGTGGCCCCGCACAGCACGGAGCGGGCCCTGGAGGAGCTCAGGACGGCCGGGGTGAAGCTCTCCGGCTCCCCGCACGTGACCGGCGCGTAGGACGCCCCGCAGGGCCCGTGCGTCCCACGGGACCCACGCACAGCGGACGCACAGGTTTTGCCCAGGCTTTGCCCAGGTCGAGCTCAGGCACCCGGCAGCAGGGCCCTGATCGGGTGCCACAGCTCCTCGGCCCGGTCGGGGGCGCCGCGCCACAGCAGGCCGTCCGGATGGTGCAGGACCGCCGTCACCTCGTCGGGCGTCGGCGGCTGCCCGTTCCCCCGCAGGTACACGGCCCGCATCCCGAGGTTCCGCAGCCTGGTCAGGGCGCGGGCCCGGTTCACGGCGTGCACCAGCACGCGGACATTTCCGCCCTCACCGGACGGTCTGGGCAGCGTGAGCGCGACCACCACGCTGCCGCCGGGCAATCGGACGAAACCTCCACCGGGCATGCTTGTCATCTCCCCCGTCAATAAGAAACTCGCACGGGCATCTAAACGCGAACGGCCGCCGCCCGCTAGGGGGCGACGGCCGATCATGCTCTGACCTGCGGCGATGCGTGTTACTTGGTGGAGGGACCGACCTCGACCGTCATCTGGAGACCGTCGTAGGGCTCCTTCACGATCTTGATCTTGGTGTTGGTGTCAGTGACCTTCACCGAACCGGTCGGGTTCTCGTCGTAGTAGTACTTGCCCTTGTGGTCGTCGAAGACCAGGTTGGCGGGCTTCGGCTTCAGGAAGAGCGCCTGGCCGTTCTTGTGCAGGGTGAAGGCATCCGTCGAGTACGCGCTGAAGGTGGCGTCGTACGGCTGGATCTTGTTCCGCAGCAGGGTGCCGTCGGCCCACTTCATGGGCTTGGCGTTGGCGTCGATCGGGAGGATCAGACCCTGGCCCGGGTGCTGGCTGGTGTTGTTGTCCTTCTGCGAGGTGTCCCACTGCCAGATGAGCAGGCCGTCCTGGTACGGGTAGTGCTCGACCCAGCCCGGCTTGGTGTCGGCCCAACCGAAGTTGTACGGGCCCACCTTGAGGGTGGAGTCGTAGGAGACGTAGCGACGGTTCTCCGCCAGGTAGTACTGCGCGTACTCCTTGGTGAAGCTGGCGCCGATGCGGGAGAAGCCCTTGCCCGTCCAGCCGTTGTCGCCGTTCTCGGCGCCGTCGGTGAAGAGGGCCTGGCCGTCCGCGGTCACGGTGATGGCGTCGGCGGTGAAGCCCTTGCCGCCCGCGCCGCCGTCCGTCTGGTAGCGGAAGCGGATGTCGATCTTCTTGCCCGCGTAGCCGTCGAGCGGGTACTTCAGGTCCTGCCAGGCGCCGGAGACGTCCGTCAGGGCCGGGTTGCCGCCCGCGTCGAGCGGGATGGCCTTGCCGTTCGCGGTGCCGGCGAGGGCGGTCCAGTTGGCGCCGCCGTCGGTGGAGGCCTCCGCGTAGAGGAAGTCGTAGTCCTTCTCGATGTCCCACCAGCCCTTGAGGGACAGGGCCGCGGAGGACTTGCCGGTCAGGTCGACCGGGCGCGAGAGGGTGTTCTTGAGGTCGTCACCCATGTTGCTCCACCACTGGGTGGCGCCTTCGGCGGGAGCGACGATGTCCGTCTTGACCTGCTTCGCGGGCAGGTCGACGACCAGGGCCTGCTTGTCCTTGGTGTTGTACTCCGAGACGCCCAGCTTGTGGGTGGACTTCGTCCCGGCCTTGGCCTTGTCGTAGTTCAGCCAGCCCAGCTGGAACTTGTCCCAGGCGGTCATGTCGCCCGGGAGGTCGCCTATGGAGTCCTTGCCCTCGCCGAGCCAGGAGCCCGCCGACATCAGGGACCAGAAGCCGACCGAGTTCTCGCCGCCGCCGGAGGTGTCGTACAGGTCCGGGAGGCCGAGGTCGTGGCCGTACTCGTGCGCGAAGACGCCGAGGCCGCCGTTCTCGGGCTGCATCGTGTAGTCGCCGACCCAGATGCCGGTGTTGCCGATCTGGGTGCCGCCGGCCTTGTTGTTCGCCGGGCCGGTCTTGCCCGCGTCGGTGCCGTAGGCGTACCAACGGTGCGCCCACAGGGCGTTGGTGCCCTGCACGCCGCCGCCGGCCGACTCGTCCTCGCCCGCGTGGACAATCTGGAAGTGGTCGATGTAGCCGTCGGGCTCGTTGAAGTTGCCGTCGCCGTCGAAGTCGTTGCGGTCCCACTGGTCGTACTGCGCCAGCTGGGCCTTGATCTCGGCGTCGGTCTTGCCGGCCTTCTTCTGGGCGTCGGCCCAGGCGGTGACGCCGTCGCGGACGGTGTCCCAGACGTTGGAGCAGTTGGTCTGACCGCAGTAGTTCGAGCCGTAACGGGCCTCGTTGTACGGGATCTTGACCCAGTCCTGGACCTGGCCCTCGACCGAGTAGCGACCCGAGGAGGTCTTCTCGTAGTAGGTCTTCAGCGAGTTCTTGCCCTGGCCGGTACCGAAGTACAGGTCCTGGAAGTAGTCGCGGCTGAAGTCCTTGCGCCAGGCGGTGCTGTTGTTCGTCTTGCGGTCGGGCTGGGCGATCTGGTTGTGCGCCGGGCCGGGGTTGCCGCCGTACTTCTGCACGGGGGGCTTCGGGCCGTCGGGGCCGTCCGGGTCGAACATGGTGGTGCTGTCCACCTGGTCGCCGAAGTCGACGAGGATCGTGAAGATCTTGTCGGTCTTCTCGCGGCCCAGCTCGACGTACTTCTTGTCGTCGAGCTTGACGACCTTCGACGCGCCACGCTGCTCGACGTTGGTCTTGCCCGCCAGCACCTGCTCCAGGGCGGCCTTGCGGGCCTGCTCCTGCTGCTTGCTGAACGGACCGTCGAGGTTGTGGTTGACCGAGTTGGCCGGAGCCGTCGGGTCCTGATGGACGGCGGCCGCCACGGGCGCGGGGGCCACGGGGCCCGACGCGGTCGCGGTGGTGAAGGCTGCGCCGCTGGCGGCGCACGCGGCGATGGTCACGGCGACAGCCGCGGCGCGCAGCGCCCGCCTTCTGGCGGAGTCTGAGTTGCTGGTCACTTGATGTCGTTCCCCTCCCGCGGCCGCCAGGACGTTCGGAACGTCTCCATCGGAGCGGGGGGTTCCGCGCGGCACGCGTCTCAAGTGACGACATTTGACCGGAGTAACGCGAGAAAAGACAGACCTTGACTTGTTCCCTACAACTGCACTATGCGGTCAGGGAGTTCCGTTATTCGGACGTTCCACAGCCATATGGGGCGAACGGCGCTTCCCGCCCGCGCCCGCGCCCCCCATCTCGGGCCAACGCATGACTCCGTGCGCCCCCCATGCTCCGGGAGACCGGTGCCAACGGGTTAGGACACGCTTACCGTTGGTCAGGCTCGGGCATCCCCCGTCGTAGAGTTCCCTCCCTGCTTGAGGACGGATACCGCCATGCCGCGACCGACCGCCGTTCAGCTCACTTCCGGTTCCGTCACCGTCGTCGTGTCGACGATCGCCATGCTGCTGCTCTCGCAGACGAGCACGGGCCTCGGCGTCGCGGTCATCTCTGCGGCGGCCCTCGCCCTCGGCCTGCTCGTCGCCCTCACCGTGCCCATGCCGAAGCGGCGGCGCCGTGGACCCGACACCGCCGTGGACGCACCGGCGGCCGCCCGGGTCCCCGCACCCCGGACGGCCGCCGCCGAACACTCCGTGCACCACTAGGGCGCACGGCTCGACTCCTACGTGGCCGAGCTGACCACCACGGTCTTGGCGACCTTGTCGTGCCACGCCTGCTTGTACGGCTTGTCGATGAGCATCGAGACGACGAGCGCGATCGGCCACAGGCAGAAGCAGCAGAGCAGCGTCGGCAGCCAGAGCACGGCGGCGCGCGTCAGCGCGGCGTTGGACGGCGGGACGCTGCCGTCGTTCAGCATGGCGACGCGCACGCTCATCGCCCTCTTGCCGATGGTCTGACCGTTCTTCTTGGTCATGAACCAGTCATAGCCGACGTAGGCGAGGATCCCGATCAGGGTCCAGATCAGACCGCTGCCGCTGTACGACCTGACGACGACGTCGCTGATGTCGTCGCCCTTGCTGGTGTCGACGACGTAGCGCTTGCTGCTGAAGATCCACTGCAGGAGGTACAGCGGCACGCTGATGATCAGCAGGTCGATGACGCGGGCCGCGAGCCGCTTGCCGAAGTCCGCGAGCGGGGGCATCCCGGCGAGCGGGTCGGGCATGCCGTAGCCGCCCCCGCCGTACGGGCCGCCGCCGCCGTAGGGCGGCGGGGGCGGGGGCGGGTATCCGCCTCCACCGGGCGGGGTCCCGCCGTAGGGGCCGCCGCCCTGCGGCGGGGTGGGCCCGCCGGGCGGCGGTGAGCCGTACGGCGAGCCGCCCGACGGCGGCGTCGGCTGCTGGGGCTTCTTGAGGAACGGGTCGTCCTCGGGCGACGGGCCCGGCGGCGGCTGGTCGGTGCTCATGGCCCGAGTCGAACCCGGCCGCGCACCCCGCGCAATGCGACCGCGTCCGTTCGGGCGACCCGCCCGGCCGAACGGGCCCCGGCGGGCCGGGGGTCGGCCCTCAGCGGACCACGTACGTCCCCGCCGCCCTGTCGTGCCAGCCCTGCCGGCGGGTCCGGTCGCCCAGGCACCGCAGCGCGGGCAGGCCCAGCAGCGCGAACACCAGCCAGCGGCGCAGCGCCGCGGCGAAGGACGGCGGGCGCCGGGTCGCGACCGAGAGCACCCTGATCCCGAACAGCTTCTTGCCCACCGTGCGGCCCCACCGCGCGGTCGGCAGCACCTCGCAGAAGACGCCGAAGAGCAGTACGGCGCCGAGTACGACGCCCAGGTACCCGGCGGTGGTCCCGTCGAGCAGCCACACCGTGACGGTGCGCCCGCTCACCCGGGCCGCCTCCACCTTGGCGTCCAGGTGCGCGGTGACGGCCGGCAGGAGGGGCTGGGCCACGGCCACCGCGACGGCGCCCAGCACCACCGAGTCCACGGCCCGCGCGAGCAGCCGGCGGGCCGGACCGGCGGGGCGCGCGGCCCGCTCGGCCATCCGCTCGAAGACGGCGTGATCGGTGCGCCGGGGGGCACGGACCGCTTCCTCGGCCGGAGCCGGAGCCGGAGCCGGAGCGGCGGCGGGAACGGGCGCGGGGGCCGCGGGCGCGACGACGGGCGCGGGGGCCGGGGCCGGGTCGGGAGCGGGCGCCACGGCGGTGCGGGCGCTG